>CAZQVX010000158.1:0-3852 GCA_964596845.1 uncultured Syntrophomonadaceae bacterium
TGGTTACAGGCGGCGCTTCCGGACTGGGCGAGGCCGTGGTGCGCAGCGTGGTTTCCACCGGGGGTAGGGCAGCTATCTTTGACCTGGATGCAGCCAAGGGCGAGACGCTGGCCGGCGAGTTGGGCGATGCAGTCCTCTTTTTGGAAACCGATGTTTCAAACGAGGCGAGTGTGCAGGCAGCCCTGGAGACAACGTCGGCCCGTTTCGGTGAGATCCAACTGCTCGTCAACTGCGCCGGGATCAGCCCGGCGGCTAAGGTGCTGGGCCGGAAGGGTCCGCACGACCTGGCCCTCTTTAACAAGACACTCCAGGTCAACCTGGTGGGCAGCTTCAATGTACTCCGTCTGGCGTCGGCGAAAATGGCTCTGAACGTGCCGCGGCTAGATGGCGAGCGGGGCGTGATCATCAACACCGCCTCGGCCGCCGCTTTCGAGGGTCAGATTGGCCAGGCTGCCTACAGCGCCTCCAAGGGGGGCCTTGTCGGTTTCACCCTGCCCATCGCCCGCGAACTGGCGGAGCACGGCATCCGGGTGGTGACCATCGCGCCGGGGATCATGGAGACGCCTATGCTCATGGGCATGCCCGATCACCTCCGTGAGGCGCTGGGCAAAATGGTGCCCTTCCCGCAGCGGCTGGGCTACCCGGCGGAATTTGCCCTGTTGGTCCGCCAGATCATGGAAAACCGCCTGATCAACGGCGCCACCATCCGCCTCGACGGCGCCATCAGGATGCAGCCGAAGTAACAGGACATTAGAATAAATAAGTGAAATGTAAACGAAGATCCGGCTGTTGGCCCGGCACTCTTTCCCGGGGATAAGGAGGGCAATCATGGGCGATTACTTTGATTTTGTAGACGAGGTCCGCTACGAAGGTCCGGATTCAAAAAATTCCCTGGCTTTCAAGCACTACGACCCTGACAGGATCGTCGCAGGCAAGCCCATGCGGGAGCATTTGCCCTTCGCCATGGCCTGGTGGCACAATCTAGGTTATGCCGGGGCCGATATGTTCGGCGCAGTCACCGCGGAGAAGTCTTTCGGTGCTGTCCCCGGCACCATGGAGCATGCCCGGGCCAGGGTGGACGCAGGCTTTGAATTCATGCGTAAGCTGGGCATCCGCTATTTCTGCTTTCACGACGCGGACCTTGTCCCCGAGGCCGCCGACATAAATGTGACCAATGCCAGGCTTGACGAGATTACCGGCTACATTTTGGAAAAGATGGAGGGCACCGGGATCAAATGCCTCTGGGGCACGGCAAACATGTTCAGCAACCCCCGCTTCATGAACGGCGCCGGCTCCACCAATTCACCTGAGGTCTACTGCTTTGCCGCCGCCCAGATCAAAAAAGCCCTCGAGTGCACCGTCAAACTGGGCGGCAGGGGCTACGTCTTCTGGGGCGGCCGCGAGGGCTACGAAACTCTGCTGAATACAGATATTAAATTCGAGCTTGAGAACATTGCCCGCCTGATGAAGATGGCTGCGGCCTACGGCCGCCGCATCGGCTTTACCGGCGACTTCTACATCGAGCCCAAGCCTAAAGAGCCCATGAAACACCAGTACGACTTTGATGCCGCCACGGCCATCGGCTTTCTGCGCCACTACGGCCTGGACCGGGATTTCAAGCTGAACATCGAGGCGAACCACGCCACCCTGGCCGGCCACAGCTTTCAGCACGAATTGCGCATCGCCGCCGTAAACGGTATGCTGGGCAGTATCGACGCCAACCAGGGCGACGACCTGCTGGGCTGGGATACCGACGAGTTTCCCTTCAATGTTTACGAGACCACCATGTGCATGTACGAGGTCCTTAAAGCGGGCGGCCTCAGCGGCGGGTTTAATTTCGACGCCAAATGCCGCCGCCCTTCCTATACCTTGCAGGATATGTTTTACGGCTACATCCTGGGTATGGACGCCTTCGCCCTGGGCCTGATCAAGGCGGCAGCGATCATCGAAGACGGCCGCATTGACACTTTCATCAGGGAGCGCTACGCCGGCTTTGAAAGAGGCATCGGCGCTAAAATCCGCCGCGGCGAGGCCACGCTGGAAGAGCTTGCCGCAAGGGCTGCGGAGATAAAAGCCCCGCCGCTGCCCGGCTCCGGCCGCCAGGAATATCTGGAAGCCGTTATCAACTCCATCCTTTTCGGGTGAGCTGAAAATGAACTATTATATCGGTATTGACCTGGGCACCTCGGCGGTAAAACTCATCCTTATGGATGGGGCAGGCAGAGTCTGCCGTGCCGTCACCCGGGGCTACCCCCTGTCTCATCCCCGCAGCGGCTGGTCCGAGCAAGATCCCCGGGACTGGTTTGTCCAGGCCCTGGGCGGCCTGCAGGATCTGCTGCAAGACGCGGACAGAGCCAGAGTTCGCGGCCTCAGCTTTGGCGGCCAGATGCACGGCCTGGTGGCCCTGGACCGGGAGGACCGGGTGCTTCGCCCGGCCATTCTCTGGAACGACGGCAGGACCGCAAAAGAGACGGATTACCTCAACCACACCATCGGCAAAAAGAGGCTCACCGCACTGACGGGAAATATCGCTTTTGCCGGCTTTACCGCACCTAAACTCCTCTGGATGAAAGAACATGAGCCCGGGCTCTTCTCCCAAATCGCCAAAATCATGCTGCCGAAGGACTACCTGGCCTACATGTTCACCGGGATACACTGCACCGACCCCTCCGACGCTTCGGGGACGCTCCTCTTCGACGTGGAAAAGAGGCGCTGGTCAAAAGAGATGCTGGAGATCTGCGGCCTCAGAGAGGAGATGCCGGCTCGCGTTTACGAAAGCTTTGCCCCCGTGGGCAGGCTGAAGGCGGAGTTGGCTGCACAGCTGGGGCTCGGAGAGGTCATCGTGGCCGCAGGCGCCGGCGATAACGCCGCGGCGGCGGTGGGCACCGGCACAATTAGCGAGGGGCAGTGCAATATCTCGTTCGGCACCTCCGGCACGGTGTTCATTCCCTGCCGGCGTTTCACCGTTGACGAGAACAACGCGCTGCACGCCTTTGCCCATGCTGCAGGCGGCTTCCACCTCATGGGCTGTATCCTCTCCGCAGCTTCCTGCGGCAAGTGGTGGCTGGAGGACATCCTGGGCACAGCAGACTACGCCGGCGAACAGGCCGGCTTTGCCGCCCCTGGGGAAAGCAGCGTCTATTTTTTGCCCTACCTCATGGGGGAGCGTTCGCCCCACAACGACGCTCAGGCCAGGGGCGTCTTTTTCGGCATGGACCTGAATACCACCCGCGCGCAGATGACGCAGGCCCTCTATGAGGGCGTCACCTTTGCGCTCCGGGATTCCCTCGAGGTCGCGCGCGCCATGGGCGTCTGCCCCACCGCAGCCACCCTCTGCGGCGGCGGGGCCAGATCCCGGCCCTGGCGGCAGATGGCCGCCGATATTTTGAACCTGGATCTGAAAATCCTGGAAAATGAAGAGGGCCCGGCCCTGGGCGCCGCCATGCTCGCCGCCGTGGCTTGCGGTGAATTCACCGGCCTCGAAGAAGCGGCCGGCAAAATTGTCCGGATCCAAGAAACCGTCCGCCCCAACCCGAGGGTTGCCGGGCTGTACGAAAAACGCTACCAGTTCTACAGGGAACTCTACCCGGCGCTGAAAGAGAAATTCCACCGGGCGGCGCAGGGGTGTTGACCTGGAAATGGCGTTCAAGGCTGCCGTGGATCCTGCCCGGCGGAAGGGAGATCGGGAAATAGCACAAATTTAAAAAGATCCCTGATCTTAAGCGCACCGAAAAAACCTGCCGGACTGAAATCCAGCTGGAAAAACGGCTGCTGTAAAAAATATACCGGCTTTAACGGGAAAAGGGAGGTTAATATTAACATGGCCAGATCAAAGAAAGCGCTGCTTATTGC
>CAZQVX010000159.1:0-3840 GCA_964596845.1 uncultured Syntrophomonadaceae bacterium
GCAGCTGTCCGATGTGGAGGATGAGATCAACGGCCTTTTAACCTATGACCGGGAGATATTGAAATTGACCGCCTCCGACCTGGCCGGGATCAATGAACAGATGCAGATCACCTTCTTTTCATAAGCAGGGCGGAGAGGTTGGATGTTTGTAAGCGTTCAGCCCGCCCTCACATAGAATAAACCTGTGCAAGCAGTACAATCACTTTAAATCGGGTAGGAGACTGCTATCTTTTAGGACATCTGTATATAAATCCGCTCGTCGGATCAAGGGTCATGCACCACTTTGCATATACGCATTTAAGCTGTCGTAATCCTTTTTGTTTATCCCCAAATAATTTACATTTCGCCCTGTTTTATAATAGTCAATACCTTTTATGGATGATGCTATCTGGACCAGGGCTTTGGATATGGGGGTCTGAACATTCAACATATCCCCCAAAGATGAGAGCAGCACCAAACCGGTGGAGGCGTCCTCCGTAATATACCGATGATCCATATCATTTGGTCCATCCAACAACCTGAACTGATCATATTCAGGATATTCCTCGGGGTTCACTATCCGCTCAAGGAAATTCCAATTGAATCTATCAATATATGAAAGCCGATCAAACAAGGCCAGCTTCTCATCATAAACCGCCCTCATACAGCGCAACACTGAAGGGGACAGCCCCTCTCTAAAGAGATAAAACTCACTTTTAGAACTTTCTATTGCTCCTGTATTGAGCAGGGAGCCTGCCAGATGTACAATCAAGTTTGGAGAGTTTAAGGCCGTTTCAAGCACATTGGTGGCCGGTTTGAAAGTGAATATGCCTTTGCATCTGTTAATAACAATATCTGTGTTAGCGGCCGGAAAAGCGGCGACGTAGTGCTGCCTGGGAATTAACGCTATCTCAACGACTGAATCGGTCAGCCTGCAGGAGTAAAAATTACCCTCCAGCTCAGAAATAATTATTCCCTCAAGATGGCCCTTGAGCACCTGGCTGAAAATCAAGGAACCCGCGCCGCCCTGGCTGATTATGATCAGCTGACCTTTTCTCAGATAAGGTAAACATAGGTTGGCGATCCGCTCGTGGCGGGAGGCAACCGCCGCCACAATTATCAAATCGGCGCCATCCAGAGCATCTCTAATACTGGTCGTTACCCTTTTTATTCCGACAAACCCCCGGCCTTTTGGGCTTATATATTCAATCCCACCCTTTTCTTTCGCTGCTCCCAGACGATAAGCATATTCCGGTTCTTCATAAAGGGTGATGCTCAAACCGGCGGTGGATAAATCAGCAGCAAGTGCATGCCCTGTGCTTCCGGCGCCAATGATCGCTATTTTCAACAGTCTTACCTCCCCAATCCCTGGACATTATATCTATTATAGAAACCACGGGGTGACCGCAAAAGTGCATCCCTAAAATTTTCAGCCGGCCCTTGCAGCGGCTCATCTCCGAACCATGATAAGAGTGGGACAAAGATGAGCCGGTACACTGTTTACATTATTAAATTACTTTTCTCTAGAACACACCCTTGCTCAGCAGTGTGGTAATCTCTGAAACATCCTTGACATTTTCCAGGTTGAGAATCTTATCTAGAGCGCCTCGAGCATCATCATCCTTTAGAGTAAAAGAGGCGCCATGTAAAAAGTGGGCGGATATTTCTTTCTCTGTAAAACTGTTGTGTTTATGCCCTTTGGGAAATTTAACATCCTGGGCGTAGGATTCTCCGTTTTTCAACCGCACGACGACTTTAACCTCGGGGTAACTCCCCCCCCGGAAGAGATCGAATGCCTCCGCCATCTTCATTTCCGCCCCTAGGGATTTGACCCGCCCGGCAAGATCCAGAACTGCTCTATCGTTAAATCTATCCTTACTGTACCAATTGGGTCCGGGAGCCTTATCCAACAATCTGACGGCCAGGCAATAGGGTATGCTGAATTCTGCATCGACTACACTGTCGTATCCGCTCTCCCTGAAATATGTCCGATGCTGGAATTGCGGCGAAACGATGATCTCTTCGATGTCTTCCGCCTTGACCCTGTGATTTTCAATGATCAGGTCAAGGGCGTCCAGAGGTTGTTGTATCCACATATTGGAGGGCCAGTGCTTCATATAGGTCTCCATGATCAGGTAATCCTGCCCCAGTCCCTGATCAAACCACTCCCACCGGCACTGATCGGATACCGAGACCCAGTAACCTGTAGTTCCATCAAGAGAATCATCAAGACCGGTAATTCCCCTGTTCGCGATTAAGGCGGCGGTCACTCCATCGCGGCAAGTTAAACCGTGCTGATAATGATAGAAATCTGTCCGCGTGTTATGAACCTTTATGTTCACTATCGGCGTCAACGCCACAGCTATGCCCATGGTTTGAGCCACTGTTTTTGCATCAGGATTTAAGAGTTTTGCAGCGGGGATAGCGCCGGCAAAGATCTCCCAGCTTGTCAAGCCCCAGCCCTTTTCAAACCAATTCCATTCCGCGCTAGGTTGTACTGCCATAGCTACACGCTGGTATACCTCGTAACCAGCTACTATAGCAGTGATCAGCTCCTTCCCCGAAGCCTGATTGGACTCACCCACAGCCAGCGCCGCAGGTATTACGTTTGCCGAGGGATGTCCCGTCCAACTGCAATCTTCCCAGTCCAGCATGTCAGCCAAGGTCCCGTTTACAAAAGCGGCTTGGGTAGAGGACACCTTTTCACGATCGCCCATAATTGTCGACTGTTTTACCCCACCACCCTGTTCTTTGGCCAGCGCTGCCGCATCTCTCCCCTGCTTTGTGTTGCATGCCGCTAGTGCAGCAGCCAGCGTGTGTAAAACAATTTTTTTGGCTTGCCAAACGACCTCCCCGGGCAGCTCTTCATATTTCAAATTGTAGGTATATTCGGCTAGTTTGTCAGTATAGTTCACTTGGCTTCCTCCTTGATCGCTTAAACATTTATTATGCTTCAACTTTACTTTACTGCGGTGGGCCCGCGGCCCCGGGCATTGCCTGACTGCTACAAAAATTACAATAGACCTTCTTTTTCATATCCCATTATTATTTTGGCAATCGAGACTGCCTCAGTAGCATCCTCAGCATAACCATCTGCCCCTATTGTATCGGCCCAGTCTTGGCTCACGGCACCTCCTCCGATCATTACTTTCACCTGGGAGCGAAGGCCTTCATTCTCCAGCGCTTTGATCACCCTCTCCTGTTCTATTAATGTTGTGCTCAATAGGGCGGATAAACCTAATAGATCCGGTTTATGCGCTTTTACTGCTTCCACAAACTGCTGTGTTGTCTGGTTGATGCCCAGATCTATCACTGTGAAACCTCCGGCCTTCAATAAAACCGAAACCAGGTTTTTACCGATGTCATGCAAATCTCCGTAAACAGTGCCGATAACAAACAGGCCATTTGTCTCTTCCGCCGCTTTATCAGCGCTGATGTTCAGGCTCAGAATATCGCCCGCCGCACTGGCTGCCTCGCCGGCCAGGGCAAGTTCGGGAATGAACAACTCGTTTTTGCGAAAACCTTCGCCAACGATATTCAGCCCTTTTTTGATGCTTTGCTCTACAATTTCCATGGGATCAATGCCTGAATCTACCGCATCCCTGGTTAGCTGTTCCGCATCCTCTACCGCCCCATCAATAATCGCTTCTCGAATTTTCGTAAGCAGTTCCTTTTCCATGACACAAGCCCCTTTCCATTGAGTGCTTAACCCGCAAGGATTTCCCTTTCGGCTGCTTCTAGTAGACTGCTTAGTTCTTTTTCAACTTCATCGGAAAGTGGCGCCGGCTGGTGATTATTTAAAATATCTTTCACCTTTTCATGCGCTCTTCTGTAGATGTCGGGCGAGCCCTCCTTGATCCA
>CAZQVX010000160.1:0-3827 GCA_964596845.1 uncultured Syntrophomonadaceae bacterium
CATTTTCGCATGCAAACACACCTCTCTTAGGTACTGCCCGGAGAAGATGCACATTGTGGGCGGGGTTGCCCCGCCCGCAACAACTTATCTCTTAACTTCGCGGGGCAACATACTTTATCGCCCTGGCCCGGCGTTCAAGGCCAGTTGCCATCCTTCAGGCTCCAACCACCGGTAAAGGTCCCTCCCCCCGCGATTAACGCGGAGGGAGGTATTCTTGCTTTTCATGCCGTCAACGCTTTGTTACTCTGAAACCCTCTTGCGGCGGTTAAGGTAGAATACCGCCCCGGCACAGAGGAGCATCCACACCGCCATATACAGCATGGCCGGATACCATGTGCCCCAGGTCCTGGGCAGCTCGCCCTTCTCCTGCGGTTTCTTTTCATCCCCGGGTTTGGGATCGGGTTCTGATGGATGTGGAGCCGGTGAATAGGTCACAAATTCGGTGAAATGCTTCGTCCAGATAACGAGATCTTCACTCACTTCGATTTTACCCTCGCCGCCCCATGGCAGCTGCTCATCAGCGTAGGCCTGGCTGTCCTCAGCCAGGGTCTGGGTGATCTCTGTGAAAATTCCATCCCGGACAAAACCCACTTTCTTGCCGGCTTGCCCGGGAATAAGGATCCGCACAGCCTGATCGAAGAGTAGCTCTCCCCCGGGGAAGCCTATCTCAATCACCGCTTTGCTTATTCCATTAACAGGAACAGTGGAATTTTCTTTAACTTCAGGGAAGTGGAACACGCCGTCCCAGTCAGCGGGGCCTGTAACCGTGGTGCCGGCGGGAATATCCACCTGCACCAGCTGCCAGGTCCCCTCAATAAAGAGGGTGCATTTCAGACTCAGGGCAGGGAGGACAGCCTGGCGCCCGCCGCCCGCCTCCACAGTGTTGAGCTTGAGAGTGGGCGTTTCGGCCCCCGCCGGGACCACCATGGTGATGGCGTACTTATCAGCATTCATGGCCGGCAGATCGAGGTAAAAATCGGTGACATTCCCCACCTCTACCAGAACCTCAGCCGGATTCTCCGCTGTGCCCGGAGCCGGCAGCTCTATTTTCTGCACAAACCTCGTCACCTGCACGCCGCCGAAGCCCTTAACCTTGTTGAACCAGGTGGAGCCGTCGTCGTAATTCCGGAAAAGAAGCAGCTCAACTCCCCCGGGATCAACGGGACTGCCGTTGACCTCGTAGGTCACCAGATAAGCGTCGTCTATAACATTTTGAAGGTTGACCGTGTAGGTGGGATCGCTGAACCCGTCAGTGGTCAGAAGTTCGATCTCCCAGGCCGGGTTGGTCACCCCAAGGTACGCCAGAATATCAGCCAGCAGAACGCCTGTGCACTCATCGGTCTTGACGCTGCCCTTGGAGGAGTAGCTGTAGCTGCCGGTAGTCTCGCCCAGCGCTTTCAACTCATCGAGCGTAAAATTCATGGATCCGCCAGGCACACCATCGCCGGCCGCGGCGAAAACAACGGGCAGGTCGGTTGAGGTAACGGCCACGCCGCCAAAACCCTTCACCTTGTTGAACCAGGTGGAACCGTCGTCGTAATTCCGGAAAAGAAGCAGCTCAATTCCCGCAGGATCAACGGGGCTGCCGTTGACCTCGTAGGTCACGAGATAGGCATCGTCGATAGCATCCTGCACATTGACAACGTAGGTTTCATGTTCATATCCGTCGGTGGTCAGAAGCTCGATTTCCCAGGCGGGGTTGGTAATCCCCAGACTGACCAGGATATCAGCCAGCAGAACACCGGTGCACTCATCGGTAATGATATTGCCTTTAGAGGAGTAACTGTAGCTGCCGGTGGTTTCACTCAGCGCTTTCAGTTGATCCAGGCTGTATGTTTTCGATCCGTCGGGCACACCGTCACCGCTGACGGCAAAAACAACCGGCCCTGTGGGAACGTCCCCCCCCAGGGGCTCCTCGTATCCGCCCGTGCCTACAACAATGCAGTCGACATTCTTCGTCCATCTGGAGTTGTTTTCTTCCACAATGAGGCGCAGCGGGCCATACTGGTTTGTCCCCACGTAGCCGGGGCTGGCAGCATCGGGTACGAGAGGGTAGCCCTTGATGGCATAGCCCAGGATGATCTCCTTGGTCAGGCCCAGGCTATTCACCACACCGTTCATGATCTCGCCTGTTTCCTGGATCTGGTTATAACCAGCGCCACTGTAGACCCTGATGCCGCTGGGCGTGGTCACGCCTTCGGCCAGCCCCACCACATCCTTGATCAGGTTCCAGACGATGATCCCTTCAACCTCGGTGTCACCCATGTAAATATCGCGCAGGATATGTTCATCCAGCGCCTGAAGCTGGCGCAGGGTAAAGGTACGCGGCCCGGCAACCTGTGAACCGGTGACCCTGAGCACGGGCAGATCGAGGTACTGGGTATACATACCGTGATCGTGCTTCCAGCTGTCTCCGGCAACAGCATCCACGATGATCTCGGAGACGCTCTTAACCAGCTTCCCATTGTTGAAATCACCCGCCCCGGTCTGTCCGATGATCAGGTAAAGGGGACCGCCGTGGTTGCCCACAGTCGCCTCAAAGCCATCGGAAGTTTTGTCGGGCACCAGAGGCGTCTCATTTTTACCAAAAGCCAGCATTACCTTTAAATTGCCGGCGCCGGTTTCTTCATTAATGTAATCGCTCTTTGAGATCTCCTCCAGATCAAAGGTCTTCTCAAAGCCGTCGGAAGCCTTGAAGGTGATCTTGTCCGCGCCGGCGGTGAAGCCAACTTCACGGCGCAGGAATTCATAGATATCGATACCCCGGAAGGTGGCAAGTTCCTTGTTTGTTTCGCTCTTGGCCAGGCAGTACTCGCCGGTGAAGATGTAGTTCTGCATGAACTCCAATTCGCCCACGGTAACGATATGCTCTTTCCGGACGCCGTCACCGCTGATTTGAAGCTCGCTCCCGGCATACTGATCGTAGGGTGGCTGCAAGTGAGCATAGGGATCAATGCTCATCTCTACGGTGATGGCGCTCACCGTATACAGCTTTTGACCCGAGACACCCTCCGCCGTCTGACCGAAGAGGGCCATCAGGGGGCCGTAGCGGTTGACGATACCGGAGCCCACATAACCGTCATCGCCTTTTGCCACCACCAGGGGATAGCCGTTTTTGGCGAAGGCGAGCATTGGCTTAAGCCCGCTCACGCCGGTCTCCTCATTGAAATAGTCCGTCCTGACAATGTCGGCCAGGCTTAGCTCCAGGGTATCCTGGCCTGAATCGCCGCCGGTCAAGGTGACGGTACCCATAGTCCCGGGAAGGCCGATCCTTTCAAAGAGCAGGTAGTTCAGATCGACACCTTCGTAAAGGTCGGAGTAGCCCCCGATATTGTAGTATCCCTTAGCCCGAACGTGATCGGCCGTAGCGGCAGGCACGCCCTCACCATAGATGAGATCCTCGAGCTGACCCACTGTGAGTTCCTCTTCCTTGATCGTTACGCCCTCTTCATCAACCACGGTAATAGCCAGGGTTTCACCCGCCAGTTCATCGTAGGGATCGTAACTGTGGGTCGTATAGGGCAGATCTTGGCCTACGATGACCCGCAGGGCATACTTAACCTGGTGGGAACCGTTAGTGTGAGCATAGTCTCTTTTGCCGAAGATGATCCGCAGCGGCCCACCGCGGTTGCCCAGGCCCGAGTTAAAGCCGGGGTCGGTGGAATCTTTCACATAGGGGTAACCGTTGACACCGTAGGCAACCAGCACAGGATAGCCTGTATCAATGGGCTCCACCTCACTGCCGTCGAAGTTGCCGTCGCCCATGTCCTCGGCGCTCTTTTCATAGTAGCCCCAGCGATCGTAATGCTTGACATCCCCCACCGTCA
>CAZQVX010000161.1:0-3825 GCA_964596845.1 uncultured Syntrophomonadaceae bacterium
CAACCGAAAGGCGGTAACCTTCGTCTCCGGCGCCTGGCAGCCCCGGATCAAGCTCAATCCTGACAGCATTATCCCGCCCCTGCTGCTCCATCTCGAGGAAAAGGGCGCACTCTTCTCTTAAAACCCGCTGCAGGAAAATGGCGATATCCTGCAGGGCAGGGGGGGCGGTAATGATCGTGGTGCGGTCAATGGCAAAACTGCCCTCCCCGGGGTAAAAAGAAGCCGGCGCTGGAATTACCGGCAGCGCTATCTGGGTCAAGCCTTTCACCTCATAATCGGCCCCGTCGCTCACTGGCTCATTCCATCCTGAGGACGCGGCCTGATCCCGATCCATGGTTTTAGTTCAACGCCTGATGACCCTTTACCTTTATCAGGCAACCCGCTTTGGGCGATTAAATCTGATCATGCCCCGCAGGTGCAGCAGGATCCGGCTGACATTGATAGAATATGGAAGGAAATGCAGTAGAAGCTGACAGTTTGTCGCGATGCGGTCAGCAAATAAAAAGGGGTGATGAAATGCCCGCCTCCCCGTTGAAATCCTTCAATTATGCCGTCGGCATGTTCGGTACCTCTATCCCCATCAATATGCTCAAGGCCTATGCCACCTATTACTATGTGGATAAGATGGGCCTGACTATGGAAAATATCGCCGTTATCCTCTTTGTTTATACCTTTATCGACGCTGCGGACAATCCCATCTACGGTTTTTTCTCCGATCGCACCCGCACCAGGTGGGGGCGCAGGCGCCCCTGGCTGGTCGTGAGCACACCCTTGATGGTGATTTGCTTTGTGGCTTTCTACAGTCCCCCGGCCGGTTTACCCTCCACTACCCTTTTTTACTACGCTGCAGCTTTTTTCATGCTTACCGGCACTCTGGATTCCATGGTCAACGCCAATTACGGCGCCCTTTTTCCCGAACTTTTTACCACTGACGCCGCCCGGGCTTCCACGAACGCCATGCGCCAGGCCTTTCAGCTCATGGCCATGATCATCAGCATTGCTCTTACTCCCATGGTTACCAGCGCCGTCGGCTACAGCAATACCTCCATCATTTACGGTATTCTCGGCGGGCTAGTGATCCTGTACATGGCCTTGACCAGCAGGGAGACCCCCGTGCGGCAGGATGATGAAAAACCCCGGCTCTGGCACAGCATCAAAAGCCTTTTGGTTAACCGCAAGTTCTGGATCGCCGGGCTGGCCAACGCCTTTTACAGCGCCGCCATGGGCCTGGTTTTAGCATCCATCCCCTTCTTCGTCAAGTACACCCTGGGGCTGCCCGACAGCCGAACCACCTTTCTGTCGGGGACAGTCCTGATCATTGCCATCGGGTGCGTCTTTATCTGGGCTGCGCTGGTGCGCAAATTTTCGCTCATCCCCGTCTGGCGCGCCGCCCTGGGCACCCTGGCCGCAGCCTTTGTGCCGCTCTACTTCGCTTCAACTTTTGTTTCCGCTCTCCTGGGCAGCATTCTGGTGGGCTTCGGCTTCTCCGGGGTCATTGCGACCATGGATCTCATCGGCGCCAAAATCATGGATGAGGACAAGGAAAGATACCGGCTGCGGCGCGAGGGGATCATCGCCAGCGCCCTGGGCTTTATGAACCGGCTGAACGGCCTTTTCATCAGCTTTGCTTTTTATCTCGTCTTTATTCTTTTCGGCTATGAGAGCGGCCTTAACCCCGGCACTCAGCCGGACAGCGCCGCCCGGTTTTTGCTCACCCTTTTCCCCATGATCCTTATGGGTGTGAGCCTGCTCTTCTCATTTTTCATCGACTTCAAGGCAGATCCGCCGGTCAGGGCGAGCAAGGGCAAGGGGGAAGCAGATGATCTGTCCTGCAGGTCTTAATGGATTGATTAACAAACCAAGGAGGCGAGGCCATGGCCTTAATCCATATTGATCACGTCCCGGAGACGGTAAAAGTGAACCTGCCCCTAAAAATCATTGTCCCTGATCCCGGGCCTATGGGGGCGGCTCCCCTGCAGGAGCGCAAGGTGCTCTACCTGCTCCACGGCTTAAGCGATGATGCCTCCGCCTGGCAGAGATATACCTCCATCGAAACCCTGGCCGGCGCTTACGGCCTGGTGGTGGTCATGCCCTCGGCGGGCCGCAGCTTTTACAGCGATCTGCCCAACGGGCAGCATTATTTCACCTACCTCACAGGGGAGCTGCCCCGCTACCTGGGGGATCTTTTCGGTCTCTACCCCGGGCGGAAGGACACCTTTATCGCCGGCAACTCCATGGGAGGATATGGCGCCTTCAAAGCCGCCTTTCACCGTCCCGAACTCTATGGCGCCGCCGCCAGTTTCTCGGGACTGCTCTCCCTGGAGTTTATCAAATTCTTTCCCGACGACCCCCGCATGGAGGAATTCTCGCAGCTATTCGGGAAGCTGGAGGCGCTGCCCGGCGGCGAGCATGACCCGGTAACCTGGCTGAAAGAGGCCGCGCGGAGCGGGGCGGACCTGCCCCGTCTCTACATGGCCTGTTCGCTGCAGGAGGATCTTTATCCCCTGAACGTCATGTTCAAGGCCGCCGCCGGCGAGGCGAATATTGAGGTGGATTACCACGAGGCCGAGGGCCGCCATGACTGGTTCTTCTGGGATATCCAGATCCGGCGTTTTCTGGCCGCCCTCCTGGGTGAACCGCCCCTGGAGTAAGAAAATGAGCGAAAGGGGAAATTTCTCATGCAGGAGAAACTGGAATTGTACCTCTTTATTGAGCATACCCGGCAGGGGTCCTACTTCACCCTGCCCTTTACCATGCCCCCCGATGTGGAGTCCGTGACCCTGCGCTACAGCTATGACCGTCACCTTCAGAGCGAGATCGCCGTCGAGCACGGCACCTTTATCGCCCGGCGGGAGGCCAACATCATTGACCTGGGCCTGATCTCGCCCGGCGGCTTTCAGGTGGGCGTCTCAGGATCGGATAAGCGCGAATTTACCATCAGCGAGACGGGCGCCACCCCGGGTTACCATCCCTGCCCCCTTCTCCCCGGCCGCTGGGAGATCATTGTCGGCGCCTACAAGGTGGCCCCCGAAGGAGTTGGTGTCACCTATGAGATAGACTTCACCTTCAAGAGGCTGCGACTGCTCAAGGGCGACCTGCACACCCATACCGTGGGCTCCGACGGCATCTTCACCGCCGCGGAGCTGGGGCGGCGGGCTCTTTTGCACGGGCTCGACTTTTTGGCGATCACCGATCACAACCAGATGTCTACGCGAGAGTCTTTGCCCTGCATCGAGGGGCTCACCATCATACCGGGGATCGAGTGGACCCACTACCGGGGGCATGCCAACTTCCTGGGCGTCGACCAGCCCTATGATCAGCCCTATTTCACCAACACGTCTGAAGAAGCACGCGCGATCTTCCAATCCGCCCGGCAGCGCGGCGCCCTGATCATGATCAACCACCCCTTTGAAGAGGGCTGCGAATTTCAGTTTGACTTAAGTGATCTGCCCTTTGACTGCTACAACATCTGGAACGGGCCCATGCGCATGCAGAATTTCCAGGCCGTGGCTGCATGGCAGAGCATGCTGGAGCAGGGGAAGAAGGTGCCCATCTGCGGCGGCAGCGATTACCACCGCGATCTGCCCTTTTTGTATCCCGGTGCGCCGGCCACCTGCGTCTACGCCCGCTCGGCCGGCATCACGGAGATCCTGGAGGCGATCCGGCTGGGGCACGCCTATATCATCTACGCCCCCGACGGGCCCACCCTTGAGATGAAAGCGGGGGGCGCCATTATGGGCGACACCGTTTCCTGGCCGGAGGTCAAAGAGATGGAGATCACCCTGGAGGGACTGCAAGAGGGTGACACCGTCCAGGTGATCACCG
>CAZQVX010000162.1:0-3757 GCA_964596845.1 uncultured Syntrophomonadaceae bacterium
GGCGCGGCGGCCGGCTCCCCCTGGATATAGACCTTTCGCTTAAGTTTTTTCAAACCGGCGAGATACTCGCTTCCCTTCATGACATCCTCCCCCGTCATCGCATTGTATTCGCTGATCTATATTCGCGATCAGGGCGCGGCAATCCCTTTTTAGCCTGGGATTATCTGCCTCTACAGCGACATGGGAAGCTGAAGAAAAGGCGGGGTTTTTCGGTTCCGATTGCCCGCCGGGTCCGGGCAAGCCCGGTCCCGGCAGCATTGCCTGTTTACTCCAGGTTGAGCCTGCGCTCCAGGATATAATTGGTCAAGAGAAAATAGAGAGCGCCCAGGATAACTGTGGGCAGGATCAAGAACCAGACCACCGTGAAGTTAATATAAACCGCGTCGCCGGCTGCATCGATGATTTTTTCCCAATACCCCCGCGCTAAGACGAGAATTATGGTCAGCTGCAGAGTCTTGGAAACAAAATCAAGAGCCGCGAACCAGGCCAAAGAGGTCAGGATCCTGTGCCCCGAAGACAACTGCCCCAGGGCGATGGCCGCATAGATCATCAGGATGCCCGAAGCACCGGCCACCAGAACTGCGCCGGGATAGATAAAGAAACCGGCGAGCCCAAAGGTGGCCTTGATATGGTTGGCTCCCTCCCACAGCGCCGGCCACAGTTCGGCTTTGGCGGTAAAGATGGCGATGGAGCCGGCAGTGACCAGACCGCTCGCTGTTGTCCAGGCCATGGCGGCGATAAGCTTTGCGGCAATGTGCTGCCAGGGGCGGACCGGAAGGGTAAACATGAGGTAACCTTCGTCGCCCAGCAGGCTCTTGTAAAACCGCTGGAGCAAGATCAGCAGGGTCATGACCAGGATACCCACAATGAGAACAAAGTAGAGCAACCTGGCCAGAAAAGCAAGCATCTCCAGAGCACCGAAACCGAATATCCGGGCATCAAGATCGACAAGTCTTTCAAAATTGATGAACCTGTTCACCAGGGCAAAGAGAAGGAGAACAAGGTAAAAAGGCAAAAACAGACGGGCGGTCGCCTTGAACTCATATTTTAATAGTTTTGCTAGCATTTGAATACCTCCCTGAAGAGAGAATCCACCGATTTTCCGCTTTCTGCGCGGATCTCATCCACACTTTGCTGCAGGACCACGCGGCCTTCCTTGATAAAGATAATCCGCTCAAGAATCTGCTCGATATCGGCGATGAGGTGCGTTGAAATGATCATCGTCGACTGCGGATCATAGTTATCCAGAATGACCTGGAGGATATAATCGCGAGCCGCCGGATCGACACCGCCGATAGGTTCATCAAGCAGAAAAAGTTGTGCCTCCCGGCTCATGACCAGGATGAGCTGCACTTTTTCCCTGGTCCCTTTGGACATGGTCTTCAGACGATCCTGCGGGTTTAATTTGAGCTTCTGCAGCATATCATAGGCTTTTTCTTTGTTGAAATCAGGGTAAAAGTCCCCGAATAAAGCGATGATATCAGAGACTCTCATCCAATCGTTCAGGTATGATTTCTCTGGAAGATAGGAGACCAGTTTCTTGCTCTCTACTCCCGGTTTATGGCCCGCGATAAATAGCTCTCCCCTGGTGGGCGTAAGCAGCTTATTGCAGAGCTTAAGAAATGTGGTCTTACCGCTGGCGTTGGGGCCCAGCAGCCCCACGATGCAGCCGCGCGGTATGTTCAGGGTGACATCACTCACAGCCGCCACGGCGCCAAAGTTTTTGGTCAGGTTGGTGCACTCCAGAATCGCGTCGCTCATTTTTCCTCCTCCATAATCGTTGATAGGGCTGCCAGGACTTCACAGTAATCGAAGCCCAGTCGCAGCATTTTGTCCAAAAATTCACTGGTGTGTTCCCGAACCAGCCTCTCTTTTACCCGCGCCACCAGACCCTCATCCTCTGTTACAAACCTGCCGCTGGTGCGCAGGGTATAGAGCAAACCGCCATCTTCCAGCCCGGCCAGGGCACGCTGCATGGTGTTGGGGTTGACCGAGGCCTCCCGGGCCAGCTCCCGCACCGGGGGCAGCCGGGAACCGGGCGGGTAAACCCCGGCACAGATCTTCAGCTCGATCTGTTCGATGAGCTGGGCGTAAATGGGACGATCCGAACTTATCTCCCAGGGCATTGGCATCACTCCTTTGTATTATTGTATTATGATACTAATACAATAATACATCAGGAAAAGTCTCTTGTCAACAGCAGGATATAAATATTTTGGGGTGCCGGCCGGGCCGCAGCGGCAGATACCTGTAATTAAAAAAGCCGCCCCGTTGATGGAGCGGCTAATTTTATCAATAGTAATTACGACCTAGTAAAACTGCAGCGGGTTTACCGCCGGGTGAGTGTACCACCTGCCCCAGTAGGAACCGAGACTGCGGCGGATTTCGAAATGCAGATGCGGCCCGGAAGAGTGCCCCGTTGAACCCATGCGGGCAATGGTCTGCCCACGCGAGACCCTTTGCCCCACATAAACCAGGTTTTTGTTGTTGTGCAGGTAAAGGGTATAGTAGCTGCCGTGATTGATGACAATATAGTTGCCCTGGGTTGAACCCTGTCCAGAGACGACCACCACACCGCTTTCTGCAGCGAGAATCGAAGTGTTCATGGAGGCGGCAATATCTACGCCCCGGTGCCCACTATGAAAGCCCTGGGATATTCTGCCGCCGCCGGCTACAGGCCAGGCAAATCTCTTCAGGGTTCCCCGCTCTACAACTTGCTCCGCCGGTTCGCTGACGACCCGTCTGGCGACAGTCTCCCTGCTCTGCTCCACCCCATTCTCGCGAGTAATGCGATAGGTGACCTCCTGCAGACCATCCCGCCCGGGAGATACTACCCTGCTCTCACCGGCATACATTTTATCGCTGTAGGTATACCGTGTCGAAAAGGATATTCTCTCCTCGATGGTGATTTTTTCCACACTCCTTACGTGCACCGCCGGCACCGGGGGCGCGGCCTTGCTCTCTATTTCGTATCTGCCAAAACGGGAGGCAATGGCGGCGCGAGAGGCGAGAAGTATTTCTGAGCTTTGCTTAGGCTCTGTCAGCAGCGAAGCAATTTCATCTGAAGAGTAAACCTCTTCCGGAGACACCATACATTTTTCGCCGGCGATCTCCTCGAGCAGTTCCACGTCCAGCAACTCAACCCCCTCGTCATCGCCGACAAAGGCCAGACAGATCCTTTCCACAACCTTATCGAGCCCTTCCGCGGTGGAAACCGGCACGACCGGTGTCCCGTCAACGGTGACCATGAAAGCATGGGTAAGAAAGGTTAACCGCTGCTTCAGGGCCTCTCTGGCTCCACGCGAATCCTCAACTTCTTCCGGGCGGTATTCGCGAGTCAGGGTTATATTTTGCTCCGGGATAAGCCCCATCCGGTAAAAAGTGCTGCATTTGCCGGTCAAACTTTCGACATACTTCTCCATCTCTGCGGGCTCCCGGACCAGCCCAATTTCAACTCCATCCATCCTGACCGCATAAAGATGGCTAAATAAAAAGTCCTGGTATCGCAGCAAACCTCCCAGGGCAAAGCAGGAGAAGGCGAGATAGAGCGACCAGGGCAAGGTTTTCCCTTTAAACCATCCTTTGAGCTTTATTAACGAGGTGTAGCTGTCAAAGCGTCCAAGGTGGGCAATTAACGTCTTTCTGCGTGGAGATGGTTCAGGCATCCCTAAAAACCTCCTGTCGCAAGAAGATGTTAAGGAGGTTAACAATTCCTTAACATCTTTAACACTACTACAATATTTAGTTTTTGTCCAGC
>CAZQVX010000163.1:0-3741 GCA_964596845.1 uncultured Syntrophomonadaceae bacterium
TTTAACTGCCAATTTAACCTTATTTTTTTCCAAAGGATATTTTTTATCCCCGGAATGATAGTTGTCAAGGGGCCGGGCTAGCTGGTCGGAGGTCAGAAGTCAGAAGTCAGAAGTCGGAGGAAAAAAACTTAGCTCTAGGGACGGGGTACTTGTCTAGTTTTGGGCCCAGGGGCGGGGCATTCATCCCCCTTTATCGCACTTTTACCGGAAGAACATGCGCTGAATCATTTCAAAGTTGCGGCGGATGCTCTCCGCTCCCCTGATTGGACCCATATGGCCTGGCAGCAGCAGCTCCACTTCCTTCAGCCGGGCCAGGGCGTCAACACTGTGGCCCAATTGTTCGAAATCACCGCCGGGGAGATCGGATCGGCCGATACTGCTGTCAAAAACCGTGTCGCCTGTAATCAGAGTTTTATCTTCGGAAAAATAAAAGCAGAGCGAGCCCGGCGAATGACCGGGGGTATGCAAAACCTGGATTATATCGTCCTCTTTTTCGGGCAAGCCTACTTTTAGTTCACCACCCTGCAGATAAAAATCCGGGTCCAGTGAGGGAACTTTCGAGGATCCTGAGGCAGCCAGGCGCTGCGTCAGGGCTTCCATGAAGAAAGCGTCTTCTCTGTGGACAGCCAGTTGGGCGCCGCTTAAATCCCGCACCAACCCCGCCGCCTCTACATGATCAGGATGCCCGTGGGTGCATAGAATCAGCTCGATCTGCCCCAGGCTGATCCCATCGGCCGAGGCGGATCTGGTCAAGATATCAAAACATCTCTCCCCCGATTCATTTACGATATGGCCGGGATCGATGAGCACCATTTTTTCTCCGCGGTAGATATAGCTGTTGCAATTATTGCCGTATCCCTGCCA
This sequence comes from uncultured Syntrophomonadaceae bacterium, assembly GCA_964596845.1. Classification (GTDB taxonomy): domain Bacteria; phylum Bacillota; class Dethiobacteria; order DTU022; family DTU022; genus JAAZIN01. The sequence goes on from CAZQVX010000163.1 coordinate 865, forward strand.
AAAATAGGCGTAAAATCTTTCGCTCAGACGCATATCAGTACCTCCGTAGCTTGAGGGCGGCCGGTAGATCCGCTGCCGGCCGCCCTTTGTCTTAAAAGTCTTAGTCTTTCAGCATACCATTACGATAAGCTTTCAGGTAATTACTGCAGTAGGGATCGCGGTTGAGAAGCGCCTCCGCTGCATAAACCAGAGCCATCATTTTCTTGTCTTCCGGATCCAGGATTACCGCATCGAGGCCGAAGGCGGCACAGACCACCATGTAAGCCTGGTTTAAAAGCTTTCGTTCGGGCAATCCGAAGGAGATATTGCTCAACCCGCAGATAAAATGAATCTCCGGGTAGCGTTCGTGTACCTGGCGAATTGTATTCGCGGCAGACAGCCCGTTCTTACTGTCCACACTAATGGGCTGGATTAGAGGATCAACGTAAATATCACCATGGGCTACCCCTTTGGCCGCCAGATTGTCGATAATCCGGGAGGCAATGTTTACCCGGGTCTCGGCATCGGCCGGGATCCCAAACTCATCATCCATGCAGAGAACGACAATTTTGCAACCATACTCCACTACCAGCGGCTCAAGAGCCTCATAGCGCTCCTTCTCCCCGCTGATGGAATTCAGCATAGCTTTCCCCTGGTGTACTTTAAGCGCCGCCTCCACCGCCAGGGGGTTGGGGCTGTCAATACAAAGCGGCAGGCCGCCCAATTCGTCCTGGACCTCCTGCACCAGCCAGCTCAACAGTTCGGGTTCATCATGGACAAAGGTCCCGCAGTTCACGTCGATGTAGTGAGCGCCCGCCTCAAGCTGGCGGCGGGCCAACCGGCGGATGAAAGCTGCATCCTTACCTGCCACCGCTTCTTTGACTGCCTTGCGACTGGTATTGATCTTTTCTCCTACGATTAACATTGAATGTTACACCTGCCTCTACTCATTTATGCCTAATATGGCTGTATATATTATGGTTCGTGAAAAGTATTTGAAACCCTCTCCACCAGAACATCCGGCCGGCAAATTCTACTCGCCTCGCTATACTTCTGTAAACCGGAAAACGCGGTCACCTTCCCTGACCTTATCATTAACTTTTAAACCGATGAGGTCACCGGACTTTGCCAGATCAATATTTTGATGCTCCACCTGCATGGAATCGATCCGTTGATCGAATTCTGTTTTTGGGCCTACTATGTTGATCCTTTCTCCCACGCTCACGGAAGCGGACAGTTCGATTATAGCTACAGATATTTTGCTGTAATAATGCTTTACCCGGCCTATCTCTTCCAGAGACATATTGATGACACCCCTTTCGAAGGTATTGTCAGCTATTATTCGACAGGTGCCAAATTTATCCTGCCTAGAAATAATAATTTTTCTGTCAGTCACAGAACTACCATATGGTTTTTTTTGTGCATGATTGAAGCTTTTACTGGGAAAAGTATTGACTGAGGAAGGGGGTGAATCCTTGGAACATATCAGACCGCTTATCATCAAGTTTATTTATACCGCCGCAATAACGTTGATCTTTCTCAGCTATCTCCTCATCCCGGCAGTACCCCTGGTCAGTTCTCTGCTCATCGCCCTGGTTGTTACCCTGGTGCTCTATTTTCTCGGTGATCGTTTCTTGCTGGAGCGCTTCGGAGCGCTGCCTACCGCGATCGCCAATTTTGTAGTCGCTGCCGTGATCCTGGCGCTGGCCGGTCCATTTGTGCGGCAGACCGTCGGCGCCGGCGCTATTCTGGCCACTGCCGCAGTTATTGGCGTCGCCGAATGGATATTCTATCGCTATATCCACAGTGAAGTGGGCACTGCCGCCGGAGGCGGAGAAATAGCCTCTGCCCCGGATTTCTTCGGCGGTGAAGAAACAGCTCCAGAGAATGACGAAGGGGGCGGCCCCGAGCAGTAAAAGGATAAGCAGATTTTTTTAAATCAGCCGCATCAATACCGGTGCGGCTATTTAATTTACCGGGTTAATTTTGTGTAAAAGCCGGTGAAATGGTCTCGCTGCCGGCTGAGAGGTGACAGATAATGAGCGAAAAATACGGCAGAACTCTCTTGGAAGCAGCGCGCTTTTCTTCAGAGCTCTCCCTGCCTCGCTTTCTCACCGGGGTGCTCCCACAGGTCTCCCGCGAGCTTCGCAAGTGGGACCGGCAGATGACTTTTTCGGCCGACTGGCTGCTTCTGCAGCAGGCTACAGCCAGCATATCTTCGAAACGCTTTCATGCCCAGGGAGGCAGCTTTTACGCACTTTACAGCTTCAATCCCCTGTATTCTAGAAAACTGGTCTCCCTTATAGTGGCCCTGCAAACCATCAGCGATTACCTGGACAACCTTTGCGATCGCGGTGGAATCTACAGCGAGGCTGCCTTCCGGTGCCTGCACCAGGCTATAACTGCGGCGGTTACCCGGGGACCCCTCGTGAAAAAGGACTACTATCGCTTTTACCCCTCCAAAAATGACGGAGGCTATCTCGACGCCCTGGTCTCCGAGTGCCGCGCCTGCACCGGTGCTCTCCCCGCATACCCGGCAGTGCAGGGCGAAATCGAGAGGCTGGCCTCGCTCTACAATGATCTGCAGGTCTACAAGCACCTCGATCCGGCGGTACGCGGCAGCCGCCTGAGACGCTGGTTCAGGGAAAAAGCGCTACCCTCAGATCCCCCTTTGCACTGGTGGGAGTTTGCTGCCGCCTGCGGTTCAACACTGGCCATCTTTGCTCTTTTCGGGCTGGCCGCTTCCCCTGAAACCACCGATCGTGAGGCGCAAAAACTGGTCCGTGCCTATTTCCCCTGGGTTTGCGGCCTGCACATCCTGCTCGACTACTGGATCGATCAGGAAGAAGATCTCCGGGAAGGAGATTTTAACTTCATCGCCTGTTTCCCCTCCCCTGC
>CAZQVX010000164.1:0-3728 GCA_964596845.1 uncultured Syntrophomonadaceae bacterium
TTTTTGTTGCGGACAGTTTGCTTGTCACGTCTGGCGGGCTACATAACGAATTTTGCAAGCTCATCCCGGCTGGATATAAACAGTTTTTCGTAAATCTCCAGCATAATGTTCTTGAGCCTTCCCACTGAGATGCCATACTGCCTGGCGATTTTTGCATAAGGGATCCGGCGCGCCACAAGTAAGGCGATATGGTATTCCCGGAGGGAGAGGATCAGCGTGATGTTATCCTTTGTGAACTGGTTATGAAAGGTAGCCCAGTATTTCCAGGTGCGCTGCCATTGTTCAATGACCGCCTCGTAATAGCTCGGAAACTCTTGCTCAAGGCATTGCTCTGTAAGACCGCCGAGGGCGGTGACATTCTCTGCAAAAGGCGTGATAAGGCCGTGGGGCAGGGCGAGGCGCATGGCTTCCAGCAGCCGGCATTTGGCTTCGCCATCCCGCTCCAGTGCGTGGCAGGCGACAGCACCGGTTGCCCGCAGGTAGATATCGGTAGTGGTAATTCCCCCCTCCGGAGAACTTAACGCCAGCGCGGTCAGGGCTACGGCCAGCATGGCATCATACTGTCCCAGACCATGGAAATATTTCGCCCGAAGATAAAGGGCGTTGGGCCTTAACTGAGGTGGAAGAGCGCCCAGATCTCCTGCCTTGAGCCAGTCGGGCGCCATATTCGGGGCAATTACGCTCACGATGGCGGTTGCCAGAGAATTTTCCGCAAATGCGGCAATTTCGCTGCCTTTATTGGTTTCAATGCATTTCATGAGATAACTTTCTATCTCCCTATATGTGCGGTAGTCGCCCATACTGATAGCCGCCGCGATGGCGAGCGGACAGATACGCAGCCTGACCGCATCGTCCCCCCCGGTTTTTTGATAACAGCTCATCGCCTGCTCAAAGTCACCCCGCAGATAGGCCAGTTCCGCTTCATAGATGAGCCGCAGTCTCTCCTCGCTCAGGGCATCCAGAATCGCGTCGGGATTATTGACGGGCATGGGGGTGGCTGTGGAAGCGATCACATGGGCCAGATCGGACGACAGCGATTGCCCCGGCAGACTTCTTTGTCTGCGCGGATCAGCGGGTTTATTTGCATCTACGGGGATCATCCAGGCCCCTCCGTATTTTTTAGCACGAGGGATGCGCTTGTCGGCCAGCAGTCTTTGCACCTGCCTCAAAGAAGTGCCCCATTTTTCAGAAGCCTCCGCGGTGGATATATATTCCATACAAACCCGCCTTTTTGAGAATGTTACCTAAATTATAGTCGTTAAAACGACGTATTTCAATTATAAATTTCAGGCCGGTCAAGTTGGAATTTTAAAGAAGGGACCTCTTTTACAAATAGAAGTCCCTTCTTTTATTTAGCTATCCGTTGGCCTGGAATCTCCGGCGCCGGAATTCTAGAAAACCGGCGCCTTTCTAGGCGGTTCCGAAAACCTGGGCGGCAATTTTGGCGGCATCGCTGGCCACGGTGCTGCCGAAGTCAGCGCCGCTGTATTCCATGACCTTGTCGTCGATAATGGGGCCGCCGATGAGCACCCTGGCGTCAAGGCCCGACTGCTTCACCGCCTGGACACATTCTTTCATCGTCGACATAGCCGAGGTCAACAGCATGCTCATAGCCACGAGGGGTGTTTTGGTCTCCCGGGCGGACTGCACGAATTTCTCGGGAGCCACATCCACACCCAGATCGACAACTTCGTATCCGGCCCCTCTCAGCAGCAAAATGACAATGTTTTTGCCCAGATCATGGATGTCCCCCTTGACCGTGCCTATCACAATCGTGCCGTGATATTCCCGATCTCCTGCGGCCAGCTGGGGCTCCAGCAGCTCCATCGCTTCCTTCATGATCTCGCCGCAGAAAATAAGCTCGCTTATGAAATACTCACCTTTTTCAAAGAGATCGCCTACTTCGATCATACCTTGCTGCAGACTGTTAATAATCTCCATAGGCTTGGCTCCAGCCTGCAGGTGCTCCCTGACCAGAGAAAGCACCTTCTCTCCATCGAGTCCGGCAATAGCGCCGGCCAGTTCATCCTTAGCCATCTATCCCTTAATCCTCCTTTTTAACATCATAAATTACCGGACGTCTCTGTTAGCGCTGCACCCAGTTCCATAGATAAAGGTAGCCGAACATATCGAGCTTCTCCCATTCTGCTTTGATCAGTTCAGCATCACCCTTGATCTCGCCCAGTTCTTTAGCCTTCACTTCCCAGGGCACACAAACTGCCGGGGGCAGGTTTTTAAATGTCAGATTCTTGCTCATTTAACTACCCTCCAATTTGATTAGTAAACTCCATATTCGTGGACAGCCTCGATGAGAGCCCGGATGTTTTCTTCCCTGGCATCATCGAGAATCACAGCGCCGGCGTCGATGATGAAACCACCATCCTGAGCATATTTATCCAGCAGGCGCTTGACATACTCTTTGATCTCTTCGGGCTTACCGAAAGCGAGCAGCGAGTTGGGCACATTGCCGCTCAGGCAGAATCTGCCGCCGAGAATCCGGTGGGCCTGATCCATGTCGGTCTGGTCTACATGAAAAACGATGCTCTTGTCAGGCAGCTCTGCAATCTTCTCCAGGTAAGGGGTCCAGATGTTCTCGGCGTAGAACATGATCCTTTTACCGAAGCCCCACAGCGTTTCAATAACCTGCTTCAATGAGGGCCAGTAAAACTCCACCCATTGATCCATTTTCATAAAAGGATAGGCGCCGCGGTGCAGCGGCATGAATGCCGGATAATCGGTATCGCCCTGGGAGGTGGCCATGGCGTAGAAGACGTTGTGCGCCACCAGCACCTCCATGGCTTTCTTGACCTTCTCGGGGCGGCGGAAAAGATCCATCATGATCCCCGAAAGACCGCGGAGCGTATCAGCCAGGGTGTCAAAAGGGGCCTTGGTGATTCCCGTGATCGAGGGGATCACTCCGTATTCTTGCTCGTAGGAGGCCGTCGCCTGGCCGCCGGCGGCGAACTGGCCGGCCAGCCCGAAGGCGCCTTTAACCAGGGCCGCCGTAGCACGGTAAGAGCCGGGCTCGGCCAGCTCGGTGTGAATCCGCGGCAGATACTTCGTCGCAATCCACTCCGTGGGATTGTCGATAAAGTCATCGTAATCCTCGGGCAGCATGTAAGCGCCTTCTGCATACTGGAACATGGTGTCCTCATCGAGATCCCGGCCGGCAAACTTAAGGTATTTTGCGCCGACGGCGTCGTGCAGTGAGGCCCACCACAGGTTAGCCGCCCCCATCGTCACCTCCAGTCCATCTATCTTACCGAGCATCCTTCTGGTGGCGTCGATATTTTTATCCCAATCGTAGTAGGTCTCTTGAAATGTGTAGCCTGCAACTTTGGTGATAAACTCCCCGGAAAAATTCAGCCGGATGGGAACCCGGTCCGGCTTCTCGAGATTCAGCGCTGCCAGATATCTTTTTTTCCTTTCCTCTGCAAGCCTGGCCATATCAGCCATTCCAGCAACCTCCATTCTTTTTTTTGCAGGATTCTTGGATTACTGCCGTCTGTTCCAGCTCAGTTTCCCCTATCACCCCCATTCTTAAACTTTCACAACATTATTATTATTCGACATGCGTGATGGGTTTTCCTGCCACGGATCGGGGTGAAAACGCAGGGTGAGTAGGGGCCGGCGCTTGCGGGGCTCAGGCTATCGGCGCCGCGGTCCATCAGTATCCGGCAGGTTTTTGCGGAGCTGCCGGGCGGCCCATTTGGCCAGAACCGGCCGTT
>CAZQVX010000165.1:0-3713 GCA_964596845.1 uncultured Syntrophomonadaceae bacterium
GGGTTTGCGCTTTCATCTGCCAGGATCACCACTTCGCTGGGCCCCGCAATCATATCTATGCCCACAAGGCCGGCCACCCTGCGCTTTGCCATGGCCACATAGATATTCCCGGGACCGACGATCTTGTCCACCTTTGGGACTGTTTCCGTGCCATAACAGAGGGCGCCGATAGCCTGGGCTCCCCCGATCTTATAAATTTTCCGCACTCCCAGCAGATCGGCGGTAAACAGGACAGAGCTTTTGACCTTTCCATCTGCGTCAGCCGGGGTCACCATGATTATCTTTTCAACCCCGGCGATGTTGGCTGGAATGACATTCATCATCACGGTGGAGGGGTAGGAGGCGGTCCCCCCGGGGATATAGACACCCACCTTTTCAATGGGGCTGATGATCTGTCCCAACATGACTCCGCCCTCATCCTCCATGATAAACCCGTCATCTATCTGCCTTTGATGGTATTTGACGATATTGTCGATGGACCTCTCCAGGGCTCCCTGTAGGTCGCTGCTGATATTTCTTTTGGCTTCTTCAATTTCTTCTTGACTAACCCTGATATCGCTCAATTCATGCCCATCATAGAGATGGGTATAGCGGAGCAGCGCTCTGTCCCCGCCCTGCCGCACATCTTCCAGGATATTATCCACCTTCTGCAGAAGATCCACGGAGTCCATGGCTCTCCGGGTCAATATATCCTCCAGTTTCTTCATCTCGCGAAAACCCTTGATGATTCGGATCATTTAATCGCTCCCCAGAATCCGCTCAATTTTTTTGATCATATCGTATTTAAACCTGTAGCTGGCCTTGTTTGCAATGAGACGGGCGCTGACATAATCGAGGGGCTCTAATATCTCCAGGCCGTTGTCCCTCAGTGTCTTTCCCGTCTCTACAATATCCACTATGACATCGCTTAAATTCAACAAGGGAGCCAGCTCCACCGAGCCGCTCAATTTGATAACTTCTATCTTCTGGTTCCTGTTTTCAAAAACTGAACGGACATAGTTGGGGTATTTCGAGGCGATTCGCAAAATGTCCCTTTCCTTTTTGCGACCGCCTTCTTTCAATCCGGCAACGGCAAAATAGCATTTTCCGTAATCGAGATCCAAGATCTCATAAACATCTTTCTCTTCTTCCAGAATAATGTCTTTACCGACAATCCCCAGGTCGGCCACACCCTTTTCCACATATGTAATCACATCAGCGGGCTTTACAAATATATATTTAACTTTTTTGCTTTCATCGGTGAAAATCAATTTTCTGGAGCGCTTTTCCCGGACTATCTCCATGTCGCTGTTTCCGAAAAGCTCGACCCCTCTTTCACCCAATCTGCCCTTGGCGATGGCTATTGTAACCTTATCCACTGTGCTTACCCCCGATCCTGATCCTGGTCACATAATCCATGTCGATCATAAATCCTATAGCGGAGACCTTCATTCCAAATTCTTCTGTCAGCCGGTCATAACGGCCTCCGCTCAATATCTTTTTGGGGCTGCTGTGGGAATAACCTTTGAAGATAATGCCGTCATAGTAGTGATAATCTGCGATCATGGATAGATCTAATTTGATATTTTCCCTAAGCCCTTTCTCTTTTATTAATTCGTTGATCCTTTTTAACTGTTCCATAGATTCTCTCATTTCTTCATTCAGACAATGGGGAGCAGCCAGATCAATGACCTCTTCAAGATCGCCCTGCAGATCCAGGATCCGGTCCAACAGGCTGTCCTTTAATCCCAAGGTTTCTACCTTGAGCCGGAGATCGCACCTGTTCTTTTTGCGGATCAGCTCTTTTAGTTTCATTTCATCATCGCTGTTCAATCTTATTTCATTGAAAAACCCATCTAAATACTTGCTGTGCCCCGACTCGATAATATAGGGCTCTTTGAGAAGTGACATCAACGTCGATGCCATTTCCAGGGCCTCAATATCACCTTTATGAGGATCATCGCCCAGGGATTCCACCCCCATCTGGTGATTTGAAGCCACCCGGCCTCCGGGCTCATTAAAATAGACTTTGGAATTGTAATATATTTTGAGGGGGGAGCCGCCCTCCCATTTGGAGAATATGTCCCCCAACACATTTATAGTTATATCCGGCCTTAAGATAAGGATCCTGGAATCACCCCCCAGCACCTTTACTGTGGCGGCGGAATTCTGCCTGTAAGCTGAACCCATGTAGCGGTCGTATTTCTGGAAGATCTGAGGTTCTATTAAATTGAACCCTTTTTCCTCGAAATAGCTTTCTATTTCTCTGACAATGTCCTTCCTGAATTTGGTTACCGCTATTTCCTCTTCAATGGTCGTAAAGCTCATTGACTTCCTCCCCTCCAGGTTAGCAAAGCCGGCTTAAGGTGATTCTACTACTCCGGCGATACCCTGTTTTTTACTTTCGCAGGCCTGGTTTTTAGTAGACATTATCTGCTAATCTTGAGGCCGCCCGGACTGCGAAAGGCTTTTACCTCAGACCGATCATCGGTTAAAAAATCGGCGGACAAACTCGAAAAAGACTTTGGCCAGGGGGGGCAGAATGCTGTTTTTACGGAAGACCAGGTAAAAGCTCCGCTTTAGCGGGATGTCCCGCAGTCTATAACCCTTCAGTAACCCGGCTTTCAGTTCTTCCTCCACCGCTCTTTCGGAGATAACAGTCAGCCCCAGTCCAGCCTTGCCGGCCTCTTTTATTGCCTCCTGACTTTCAAAGTAGCCGATAATATTCAAGGCAACGTTCTTTTCCCGCTGTTCTCTTAAAGCCTCCTCAAAAAACATGCGGGTGGCTGAACCCGGTTCCCTTAATAGAAAGGGCATGCCGGAGCAATCGCGTAATGCGACAGTGGGAAAAGCGGCGCCTTTCTGTTCTACTGCCGGCATTACAATCTCCGGGGAGGCTACAAGAATCAGTTCGTCCTCAACAAGTCTGACCTCTCCCAGCCCCTCCCGAAGACCCGGTTCGCCTGTAAAGCCGAGGTCAAAGGTGTAATCTCTTATATTTTGCAAAACCTGTTCTGTATCACGTAATAGAACAGAGAAAGTTATCCCGGGGTGCTCCCGGCAGAAAGTTTGCAGAAGCCCGGGTAAAATGTAAGCGCCGGGGACGCTGCTGGCGGCGATCTCCAGGTGTCCTTTGACCATCCTGTACTCTTCCTGGATAGCGGAGAGAGCTTCGGCCTTTGTCTCCAGGAGCTGCTGCCCATAGCGGAACAGTATCTTGCCGGCTTTTGTCAGTTCCAACCCCTCTTTCCCCCGGGTGAAAAGAGGAGTTTCCAGCTCCTCTTCCAGCTTCTTGATATGCATACTCACGGTGGGCTGGCTCAGAAAAAGATTCTCGGCGGCGCGGGTAAAGTTTTTTTGTCTGGCCACTTCCAGAAATATTTTTAGCTGGTGAAAATCCATAGTCTTTCTGTCCCTTTCGTTTATTACTTCCACATGGACTTCCAGGCTGCGGTGATTGTGGAAAACCGGCGCCTTGCCGGCTATTGCAATTATCTATAATAGTGTCTATCTGCCTAGGAAATATCTATTTCCGTTATCAGGCAGGAGCATCTATGCTATTAGTATACATGTTTTTAAGCTTCAAAGATCATATATAGGCGGTGTTTAAAGGTGAGAAATGTGCCGGCAACGAGGCGGGGAATGATCGCTGTTGGTGCTGCAATCGGAATTTTGGCTTCATTGCTGCAGTTCTGGGGTAACCCGGGGAATATGGGCATCTGCGTGGCCTGCTT
>CAZQVX010000166.1:0-3678 GCA_964596845.1 uncultured Syntrophomonadaceae bacterium
CGATCCAGGGAAGCCTGGTTGAAGGGAAGGCTCCCCCCCGGCGAAAAGTAATGACAACTGCTTTCAAAGGCAACAATATTGAACCTGTCGCCGGGCTCCATGTTTCGCAGGCACAGCTGCAGTGTGTTTTTGGCCTGAAGCAGCTTAGTCCCCCGCATAGATCCGGAGATATCGATAAGAAAGATGTAGTTTAGCGTCTCCCGGTCAAACCCGGCGCCAAGATCAGGAATCAGGTTGAGGTAGAAGTAGCCCTCGCCTGTTTCAGGATCTTTCCAGTTCAGCCCTGTCGCTGTACTCTCATCCCGACAGCGTCCTGTAATAATTATATCCCGGTCCAGGAGAACATTCCCTTCAGCCAGGGCAATCCGCGTGCTGCCGTCTGCCCCTGCAGTTACAGCTAAGGGGTGTGAAGGAGAAGTGAATTCATTCACGGGTATTAAAGGCTCTACATTCAGATCAAGCTCAACCCTGTAAGAGGCTCCGGAATCTACCGGTGGGGTGATAAAGTCAGCGTCAGGGACCTGGTTGGTAGGATCAGACCGGCCCATTCCTTTTTTATCTTTAATCGGCTTTCCGGGGATATATCTGGGCGCCACCAGGGTAGGGATAGATATCCTCACATCTCCATCCTGATATGATATTGTCTCCAGATAAACAACCTTGATCTTCACCTCTTCACCGGGAAAAATCCGCCCCAGGGATAGCTGAAAGATGTTGGGGCGAAATTGCTCCAAAAGATAAGCGCTGTCGCCTTTTCTTAAGGCACGATCGTAAAGCTCGAAAGCCTCTTTCTTCTCTTTTATCTCGCCGGTAATAGTTCTGTTTCCTACCCGGGCGCAAAACTGCGAAATAACTGCTTTATCAGGCAGGGGGAATGTATAGATTATTTCCAGATCCTTATTCCTCTCATTGACGTATCGCTGTTCCACCGACAACTCACCAAAAAAACCGCAGATGTTGCCATGAATCCGGACACATTTTAAGGGGATGGCGGCTGGTTTACCATCGAGGCCGAAAATTCCCGTATCCATCATTTGTCCTCCTTTAATGGTATTAACCTGTAGATTCCGAATCTCCGAAGGATAATATTTCTGATTAGTTGCTGCCGGGCGTCCGGTCTTGTTGCCCATTGCGCAGGGTCCTCCTGGCATTTTCGATGAGGGCAGCCAGGACCGCAGGTTCTTTCTCTCTAAGCTCGACCGGGAAGTGCAGCTCTATACGGTTTCCCAGCTCCACCCTTTCATAGAGATGGGTGCCGGTAAGTTGATCATCTACCTCTTGTGCCGGTTCCTGGACAGGAGTTATTCTCTTTACTGGTTCTCCGCGTTCATATTGTTCCAGGTGCTCCAATACCCGGGCCGAACCCAGGGGTGTGATGATCTTGCGGATTTCATCCAGAGGCAGGTATGATTCCTGCAGTTTACGAATGAGCCTGATCCGGTTTAGATGATCGGTGGTGTAAAAGCTGCCGACTCCAACCCCTTCAGCCGGTGGGATCAAGGCCTTGTTGATATAATAGTGGACCGTTCTTCTGGTCACGCCGGCCAGTTCTGCCAGCTCCCCGATCCGGTATGTCTCTTCAGTCATCGAAAAACCTCCTCTCGGATTGGGATCCCGACACTAATATAACACCGTAGCGTAACGGTGTCAATATAGATTTTAATAAATATTATATATTTTAAGGGTGGTAAGGATGCGGAAGTTTCCAATCGTTCCGTGAGAGTGATTCTTCAAGGCCTGGGCATACACTTATTTCATCGGGGGATCAATGCGGCTGCGATGATGCTGGTAAAGATAGGAGACAGCCAGCAGGATCAGCCCGGATATTACCAGGGAAATAATGCGGTAAGCAAGTTCCAGAAAACTTAGATCAAAAAGGATAACCTTGGCTACGGTCAGTCCGAAAAGGGCGATGGCGGCATAACGCAACAGGGGCAGTTTGCGGATGAAGCCGGCGATCATGAGCCCTGCCGCATATACGCCCCAGAACAGAGATATCATCAGCAGGGCCAGATTTTGATAGTAATCGGTGTTTCCGGTACGCCAGGCCAGGGCACTGCCGTAGTGGTTTATTTCCAGGCTGACGCAAATAAGCAGCAGCACCCCGGCTGCTCCCGCCAGGACGATGCTTTCGCCCGAAGCCTCCCTGGTATGGTCCCGGAAATGATAGTAAAGCCGGTTAAACAAAAACAGGACTGCGATAAAGCCGAAAGTGAGCAAGGCGGTTTTGTTGACCAAAAAATGATAAGCTTTCGGATCAGGATTAAGGTTCCACTCTGTCAGCAGTTGGGCCAGGGCTAGAAAAAGGACCATCCAGAAGCCGCCGCGGATCCTTCTGTCTGCCAGGCGCAATCCCAAAAAGCAGAGCACCGCTGCCTCGAGGGTCCAGCCCGCCAGAATCCAGGCATCTTTTAACTGCAGCGGGACAAACAGGACCAGGAGCACCGCACCCAGGGAAAAAGAGGTGAAATACACCCGGGGATCCTGCTTAGTAGCCGGTAGCAGTGCGGCTCCGGCGAGCAGGTAAAATCCGGCCAGGCCCAGGGTAAACCAGCCCATCGCCTCCGGGAATTCAGGATGCAGGTTAAACCAGGTCAGACCGTAGTAGGCGGCCGCTCCCGCAACCAGCAAGAACAGCTCATGGTGTTCCAGTGAGCGCCGGCTTAAAGTAGCACTAAGCAGCGGAAGCGCCAGAAACAGCAGCAGAAAAATAGTGAAATAGATCTGAGTGGGCGCCGCGGGCAGGCCTAGAGCAGGATAGGCGGAACGGTAGATCAGCACCCAGGCAAGAAAAAGGTTTGTCAGGATAAAAGAAATAATGCCGATAGATTTCCAGCGTTTAAAATAAACCACGGCGGTGATGCCGAGGTTAAGCAGAATCAGGTAGAGCATCAGCAGGACGAAGCGAGGTTCCTCGGCGACAAAAAGGGCCGGGTTTAAAAAGCCGGTGAGCAGACCGATCATCGCTACCGCCCGTGCGTTTTGGTAGACGGCCAGGGTGACGGCCCCGGTGGTCACCAGGATCAGCAGGCTCATGCCTACGGTCGAGGAGATCAGATTATAGTAATAGAAGGAAGCGAAGATAACAAAGTAGAGCAGGGCGATGCCGCCTGCGGTCAGTCCCTGGCCATATGCAAGAAAGCCGCGCCGACGGTTCCTTTCGCCCAGTCCCAACAGCACAGCCGCCGCAGCGGCGCCGATGAGAACCCTGACTGTTTCGTTGATCCAGCCCCAGTCATAGGCCAGTTTCAGGAAGAAGGCTGCGCCCAGCAGAAAAACGATCATCCCGATCCGGTTCAGCCAGATGCCGCCGATCTTTGCCTCAAGGTCCTGTGGCGATGCGTTTTTCGTTTGCAGTGGGGCGGAAACAGTACCTGGTGCGGTGGCTCCTGCCGGCAAGGTTTCCGGTGCATTTGAAGCCGGCGCCGCGGCGGTTCCGGTTTGCAGATCTTTTGATCCCGCAGGCGGTGTGTGCTCCAGAGAAGGGGTGCCGTCTTCCGTCCGGGCAGGCGCCTCCTGAGGCCGGCCCCGGTCCATGAAGGCCAAACGCTCGGCGACCAAATTAAGCCGCCCGGCTATCTTCTGCTGTTCTTCCTGCAGCGCCTTAACCTCTTCCCGCAGCCTGGACAGATCATCTTGCATGGTTACCCACCTCAATTTCCCGCCAAACCGTACCTG
>CAZQVX010000167.1:0-3654 GCA_964596845.1 uncultured Syntrophomonadaceae bacterium
GATCAGAAGATTCAGAAAATGATGAGCCAAAGTAACCGTCCCCGCGGGTCGAGAGAAAACCTACAGCTGCGACCGTCTGATGACCCCCGAGGAACTGAAGAGATGTGCCTCGCACTTCGAGGCTTTCCACCTGGAGCTATTCTGAAGCAGGCGGCCTTGCAGCCGTTCTCTGCTTCGCGAGTAAAGATGAGATGAGCATCAGCAGGTAGTTTGAGGCATAGATCCCGCGCAGCAGGCCGAAGAGCCCGAGCAGAGTTGCCCCGATACCCACTCCGATGCGGATGCCGAAGGTGTCGATAATCCAGGAGGCGGGAATGGCAAGCGGGATATAGACGATCATGAAAATCATGGGCAAGGGGCCCAAGATTTAAAATATTTCTGGATTAACGAATGAGATCCTTTATTTGGTCCTTCAGTTTAATCACTGCACAGAATTTGGTGCCTGGCACCAAAGTTCACTAAGTAACAGTTCTCTGTCACCTTTGCCTCAAAAGAATTTTCCTGACCAGGTCCAGAGCTTCAAGGGGCTGTTCCTGGTTGATCAGGCGGGCAATCCCCGCTTCGTCCAGCTCCTTGGCGGCGGCATGGAGTATTTCCAGCATCTTGATGCTGTAGCTGCTCACCTTGTCGGGGTTTTCCCGGAAGGGGTAGACGTCCAGGGAAAACCAGCCCCGGTAGCCCAGCCGGTTCAGCCAGTAGAGCAGCTCCAGAAATTCAAGGGTGTGCACGCTGCCCACGGCCATGTCGTCGTCCCAGTAGCGGTAATTATCGTTTAGATGCAGGTGGAAAAGCCGTCCCCGGCTCGCCAGCAGGGAGGCCGCCTCGGCCATATTTTCGCCGGCAGCCAGGGCATGCCCCGCATCCAGGGTCACCCCCAGGTTGGGTGCTCCCGCCTCTTCAACAGCCAGAAGGGCGGCATGGGTGTTGGGTACCTGGGAATGTGTGCGCGGCTCTTTGAGTTTGTATTCCAGGCAGAGCTTTAGATCAGGGATCTCTGCAGCCAGCTGCCGCAGGCCGCCCGTCAGGAGCGACCACGATTGCGCATAGTCTCGCTGAAAGAGGTAATCATGGCCGTCCTGGCCGAACCAGAGGTTCAGGGAGCCGCAGCCGATGCGGCGGGCTGTCTCCGCCGCCGCCAGGATCAACTCCATGGCTTCCCGGCGGACCTGCTCATCGCCTGCGGTGATGGAGCCGAACCGCCACTTTTTATGGGCATAGAGGTCCACACAGAGATGGGCGGCGGCCAGGCCTCGCTTCCGCAGCTCATCCACAACGGCGCCATGGTTTTCTGCTGTAACATCACCGGGGTAGACCAGCTCTACGCCGGAAAGCCCCTCCACGGCGGCGATCCTGTCCAGAAGGGCCGTAAATGAGCATGGCTCCTGGTAACCCGTGGGGACAAAGCGATCCCCCAGGGCTCCGTATTGCCATGTCCCCACCGAGTATTTTAACGTGCTCATCATTTTCCACCGCCTTGTTTAATCCTATAGTGCTCCACCAGAAAGTCGTAGGCCGGCCGGGTGCTCCCGTCGGCGCGGACCACGCCCCACCAGTCCTCTACGTCGAGCATTCTCTTCCGCCGGTGCCACTCATTGCCGGGGGCGCCTTCCTGGGAGGAGAAGCAGTAGATAAAAAGGCCGTCGACGCCGTTTTCATCGCAGGCTTCCAACAGTTCCCGGTAATATGCCACCTGCCCCTCTTCGGAAAAGCCCTTGCCGGCGGGCTTCACCGGGTAGCCGTCCTCCAGGATGTAGACGGGCTTTCCAGAGTCCACTTTCTTGATCTCCTTGACAATCTGAGAAACTGCCTTGCCAATTTTAATGGGCTCGCCGGAGAGATAGTTGGGGAAGGGGTCGAAACCGATGATATCCATGTATTTGTTCCACTGCCTGAGGTCATTTCTCCAGTCATAGAGGTAGGGGATAAACTTGAATTCCATGCCGCAGACGTTGTGGCTCGTCAGAGCGGCGGGGTCCTCCTCCTTGACCGCCCGGTGGAGCGTGTCCATAATCGCCAGCTGCAGGGACTTGGAAAACCACTTCAGCCCCTGGCGCCACCCCATGACCACCGCTGTCTCCCCGGCCTCATTCAATTCGTTCTCCAGCTGCCAATGCCGGCACCGGCCCTTGTAGCGCCTCACCGCGGCCCGGGCATGCAGATAAAGATGGCCCAGGTAGGCGCCGCGGTCCACGCTGGAGGGGTTGAAGGGCCGCACATTCCCTTTGCTTTCAAAGAGGGGGAGCTGGTGCAGGTAGCCGGCTCCCAGGCAGAGAAAGGGCCTGATCCCGTGCTCCAGCATCTTATCCACCATCAGGTCCGTCTCATCCCAAAAAATGCCCTTTTTCTCGCCTGCCGCGTATCCCTCGATCATGGCCTCTGTGACTTCTCCAACCTTCAGGCCCGGCTTTTCGATGAAGGGTTCTACGCGGTTCCAGTGGATATGGGGGCGAAAGAAGCTAGCCCCGGCTGCTTTCATCATTCCGCAGGCTTTGTCCATTCTCTCGGCAAAGGAACCCGGATGGAAAGGAAGCATGGAGAGATGCAGGTGGTAGCAGTGTGCAAAGCCGAATTCCATTTGATCAACTCCTTTATCTGAGGCTGAAAAACAGGCAGCGGCGGCAAATACCGGGTTAATCGGAGAGCGGCTCCCCGGCCCCCGCCCGGATCCGGGAGAGTTTCCTTTCACTCAAGCTGTAAAAAAACATGGGCACCAGGGCCAGGAAGGAAAGTAAGGCCGGCGCCAGCGTCACCGTCTGGAAAAGTCCCCTGACCACTTCGGGGGTTTGCCGGACATTGGGGATATAGTGCAGTGCGGTGAAGAGGGCTGTGATCATCAGAGTGGTCAAACCGTTGGCCAGCTTCACGCAGAAGGTCTTTGTGGCAAAGATCACACCCTCCATGCTAATCCCCTCTTTATAGTGGACATACTCGCTCAAGTCTCCCAGGACCACCGGGATGGCCACCAGGATCACACCCACACCGAATTGGGGGAGTAGGGTAAAGAGGTAGACCAGGTAAAGGTTCTCGTAACCGGCAAAATAGTAGGCGATTGACACCAGGCAGGCAAAGGCCATGGCGGCCATGATCAGTGTTTTGTTGTCCCACCTGCGGCCGATGTAAGGATAGGCGAAAATGCCGGCGACAATACCGGCGCCGCCCAGAAGCATGAGCATTGTCAGGTGATTGATGTCGCCGAGCACATACTGGGTGTAGTAGGTTCCGATGATGGTGATCAGGGCAAAGATCATCCCGGCGAAGGTCTGAAAGACGGCAAAAAGCAGGATTTCTTTGGTGGAGAAGAAAGCCCGGATGACCTCCCTGACCTTCGGCTTCTCGCTCTTTTCAGGATTGACCCTCTCCCTCGAGGTAAAAAACAGTAAAAGCATGAGCGCCGATCCGGCGACCCCCGTGAGCACCCCCATCCTGGTAAAGGCGGCGGGCTCGTTTACTCCGCCCAAAAGGGTAAGCAGGCCCACGCCCACAACCCCGGGGACGATCCCGCCCACCAGGGAACCCAGGGAAAGCGCCGACATGAGCCCTTTCCGCTCATGGGGGTTTCCCGTTTCCACTGAGGCCAGTGCCCACATGGGGATATCGATGGCGGTAAAGATCATACCCCAGGCGATATAAGTGGCATAAATATAGATCACCTGC
>CAZQVX010000168.1:0-3652 GCA_964596845.1 uncultured Syntrophomonadaceae bacterium
AGCGGCTGTTGTCGCTGAGGGTGGCGATAACGGGGTCGGCCAGTCCGTCAAGCACTCGTCCCAACAGCAGCGCCGCTCCGGCGATGGTGATGATGCCAAAATAGCTCTTATCTGAAATCAGGTTAGGTAGCCCCAGCTCTTTGGGCGGCAAAAAATAAAAGATGGCATAAAGGATGATCAATCTTTCCAGCAGGGTGAAAGCCAGGCTGCCCAGGGAATAACCGATCTGGTTCAGCAGGGGCAAAACTTCAACGTTTTTTTCCATGGATGGTCCTCCTCCGCCGCTTCTGTTTCCGCGGCGCCCCCACCATCCTGGATCCCAATCTAATCCCCAGGAAAAGCCAGAGCGGATAGAGTGTAAAAAGAAACCCGGAGAAGAGGTGCAGGGTGAAGGGGGCCTCTTCGGGAGAGATGTAAGGGTAGCTTAATATGCCGGAGTTGATCATAAAGTTAAAGCCTGAGGGGGACTCTCTCATGAAGGGGAACAGGGCTGCGAAACGATGCAGCACATCCGCCTGGGGCAGATTAAAATAGAGGGAAAGGCTCCCCAGGTAGAAGACAGCTATGGTCAGCACAGCCAGGATGGGGATAAGATAACGCGGCGGAAGGAAGCGGCCGAGCAGCCTCACTGAAACAAAGACAATGATCACCCCGATGATGAGCAGCAGCGCCGGATCGAGAATAAAACTTCCCAGAGGCAGCATTAGCAGCCAGGTCAGGCCGGTGATCACAAGGCCCGCTATCGTTCGCTTCATCCGATCATCCCTTTCGCGCCTTTTTACTGTTCGGAGGGGGCAGGCGCCTCTTCTGCTTCCTGCGGGGCGGTAAGTTGCTGCAGCCTTTCGTCGATCATTCCAGCCGCCCGCAGGGCCAGGGCCATGATCGTCAGCTGGGGGTTTACGCCCAGCGAGGTGGGGATAATACTGCCGTCTGCGATGTAAAGTCGCTCCACATCCCAGGTTTCGCCGCTGCTTTTCACGACAGAATGCTGTGCATCTGAGCCCATGCGGCAGGAGCCCATGGGGTGATAAGCGGTGAGCCCTCCGAAATCTGAAGGTTTTAGTCTGGCTCTCTCCAGGGCTGCCAGGTGCTGTGCCGTGGTAATTTCATGGAAGCCGGCGATGGGCGTGTAGACTTTTTTAGCGCCGGCGGCGAACCAGATCCGGGCCATGAGCGAGGCGGCAAACCTGGTTTTCTCCAGATCCGTCCCCCTGAACTGATACCTGATCAGCGGACTCTCTTTTAACGCTTTTGAAATGCTGACGATTCCCCCGGATTCAGTTTCACTGATCATGCCGCCAAAAATACCCGTGTTCGGGTAGCTGTTCATGTGCTCGCGGTGCTTTCGACCGGAAACCGGCAGGCTCATGGAGTGGACCCCCGGTGGCATGGTGCCGCCCTCCAGGATGATCCCATCGGCGGCAAATTCATCAATATAGCTGCTCTGGGGGATCCCCTTGGGATTACCCAGGTGCTGGTCCAGTTCTGCAACTGTGGATACGCAGGGGTGAATATGCAGATTGCGTCCTACCTGGCCGGAGGAATTACATATTTTTTGCTTTAGAAGGAGGTAGGGGCTGTAAATGCTCCCTGCAGCCAGAACCACGATCCGGGAGTGAATTTTAATTTCCCTGGGGGGACGATCCAGCGCTGTCGCCAGGACACCCGCTGCAGCGCCCTCCTTGATAATTATGCTCTCCGCACGGCACCGGCTGAGCAGCATGGCTCCGGCGGCCAGGGCTGCGGGAATGTACGAAACGTTCATGCTCTGCTTTGAGTCCGAAGGGCAGCCGAAAACACAGACGCCGTAGCCCTCGCAATCCTTGGCATTGCGGGGCAGCCAGCCTCCGGAAAGACCCATCTTTTGAGCGGCGCCCAGAAAGATCTGTGCATTTTTGCCGGCTGTGTCAGGGTCTGCCGGTTTGACGAAAAGAAATTCTTCCACCGTCTTGTACAGAAGCTCCAGCTCCGTATCTTCTATGTCTGACAGGCCGTAAGCAAGTTGCCATCGTTTCAGGACACGATGAGGCATACGCAGGCAGGTTCCCGAGTTGATGGTTGTCGTTCCGCCCACGGTACAGCCCAGTGGCAGTATGAATATGGGGGTGCCCAGGGCGAAGCTCTGGCCGGCCTGGCGGTACATATTCAGGGTTGATTCCATGGGATTGAGGTTGAAATCGCTGCTGGTGAAATAGCGGCCCTCTTCGATGATAATTACTTTATAACCCAGCTCCGCTAATTCCTTGGCCACCACGGCACCGCCCGCCCCGGAGCCGATTACGGTTACATCGGCCTCCAGCTCCTGGGGCCATAATTTTTGGGATGTGTTTATCATCTTCACCCTCCATAAGCCGTATCATCCGGCAAATCTGTTTAAGCTTCAGCCGGACAGTCTTTTTTGCGGGAGATAATTCTTAAGTTTGCCTCTTCTTTTAGGCTCCGGGCGTTGAAGCCCAACTTTTCTTGCTCTACCTCCTGGGAATAATAGATCATTTTTACCGGCAGGCCCACCAGCAGTGCCGCACTACGGCAAAGTGCAGAGCGGCTGCGGTGAAGCCGGTTCAGGTAATCCTGGCGCTTTTCCAGTCCGTTCAGCCGCAGAGTTCTCCCGGTAGAAAATATAGGCAGAATATTCACGAAGCAAACCGCGAAGGTGAAAGCCCTTTTCAGCACCGGGTTTTGCTTGAGGTAAAGTTCCAGTGCGTAATCCAGCCAGGTCAACTCATCCGGTGTAAGCGGGTCTTCGGGGGCAATAATAGTTGGGAAAAGCCATTTAAAACTTATGGACATTTTGTTCACCCCAACCCTGTTCTTTGCTTTATCATACACTGATTGCATTATTTAAACAATAGCTCAAAATCCGGTCGGATCTGCTCCTGGGTCAAATGGGGCAGGTGAAGCCGCCTGCGGGTTTTACCGCAGGCGGTCGGCCTCTAAAGGACAGGAAGGGGTTGAGGAGCTGCAAGCCCCCCAAGGTGGATTTTTATACTATTCGGGCCTGGGCGCCCAGAGCAGTGTCAATGCCAGGTGCAGCGCCACGCCGATCCCCCAGCCGACTGCCGGAAAAAGGACCCAGAGCATCTGCGGGCTGTAAGTGAGGTTAATAAAGAGCAGTATTCCATTTACAGCCAGGTAAACAACCAGATGGATGACGAAAGCCCTCATCAGTCCCTGGCTCTTCCAATCCGTCTTTGCCTCGGCCAGACTGCCCCTGGCCCAGATTACAGCAAAAAGATAGTGCAGAACCACGCCGATCCCCCAGCCGATGAGCGGATAGACGAACCAGATCGTGTTGGGAGTAAAGCTCAGGTTAAGGGCCGCCAGCCCCCCCATGACCAGCAGGAAAAGGATCAGGTGGACGATAAAGGCTCTCCGCCGGGCTTCCAACAATGTTAATGCGGCCATTGCGATCTCTCCTTTCGGGTTATACCTGACCATAAGTAACCCTATCTCTCCGCCGGCCAGAGGACGCCGAAGAGAAAATGCATCAGCACCCCGATGCCCCAGCCTACAGCCGGGAAGATGAACCAGGGAAAACCGGGGCTGAAGGTGTAGTTAATCCCCGCCAACCCGAAGATCACCAGAATATAGACGGCTAGGTGGGTGATAAATCCTCTTTTCCTTAATTCTCGCCGCGGTATCCCAGCCATTG
>CAZQVX010000169.1:0-3646 GCA_964596845.1 uncultured Syntrophomonadaceae bacterium
ACAGCTACATCGTGGGCGCCGCCGTTTACATTAAGGGTTATCACAGTCTTGCCCTCATAGGTGATCACCGGATCAGCCCTCCAGGAGTTCCTGCAAAGTATTTTTCAACACAAAAAGGCGGTATTGACTCGAACCTGCCGTATCGCTGTATGCCCCTTCCGGCAAGAGGCTTACTGCCGCCTCCGCCCTTTCGCTGCCGGTTTTGCTCTCGTCATTTAGCACTGCCTCCACCTGCTCGCTGCGAAAGGGATAGGAGCATACCCCGGAGAAGGCGGTGCGCAGCCCCTGATCCGTCCAGATGGCCGCCACGCTGACCAGGGGATAGTCTATTTTTTCATGGGCAGTCTTTTTGACATGAGCGTGGCGCGCAGAGAGCGCCCACCGGGGCACATGAACCTGCAGGATCATCTCGCCCGGCTTTAGCTGCATTCGCTTCTGAAAAACATTTTGCCAGGGAACCGTGCGCTCACCTTCCGGCCCATAGAGCGTGATCTCCGCATTGGCCAGCAGCAGCGGCAGGCTAGTTTCCCGGTAGATGATGGTGCCGCAGAGGTTGCCCCCCAGGGTGATCCGGCACTGGTTCGTGTGGTCCGCAATCCTGCCGCAGGCAAGCCTCATCAGAGGAAAGAGCCCGGATTTACTGATCTGGCCCAGCGTGCACGCCGCTCCGAGATGCAGTTTCTCATCGTCAGCGGACAGCACTTTGCATTCCGGGATGTTTTTCAGATCGATGACCGCCTCCGGCTGGATGCTGCCGGCCCGGCACATGGTGATGATCTCGGTGCCGCCTGCATAGTAGACTGCCGCCTTTCCCTCAGACTGAAACCTGGTAAAAGCATCCACCGCCTCAGCCGGCGTATACGGACGACAGTAGACAAAGTTAAAGGGAATCATGGTCTCTGCTCCGGGGGTGTCCGCCAAATTGTTTCGGGAAGAAGAGGCAGCGTTGTCAGCGGCCGGCCGAAGGCGGCTGAGAGCGCATTTCCCAGCGCCGCAGGTATGCCGATTATACCGTGCTCGGCAAAACTGCGGACGCCGTAAGGCGCCTGGCCTTCCGGCGTCTCCACGAAATCGACGCGGTAATCGGGCTCCTGCCCGATATGCATCAGCTTGTAGGTGCGCAGGTTGGGACGCTCAGGGATGCCCTCCTGGTCATAAACGAAGGCCTCCCGGCTGGAAAGACTGATGCCCATAGCCATCCCGCCGGACAACATCGCCCGCATAGAATCGGGGTTGATCACGCTGCCGATATCGATAACCGTGGAGGCGGCCAGAAGGCGGTAAGTAAATGTCGTCAAGTCCGCCTCCACCTCGACCACCTGCGCGCCCAGTGTCCATTCAGGGCCGGTTTTGCCCTTGCCCGTCAGGGGATCGAGCATGCTCAGCCCTTTGAGCATAAATCCCCCCCGCCCCAGCACCGGTTCGCCGATAGATTCCCCCGCAGGTGATTTATATCCCTGCATAATATCTTTGAACGCAATAAATTGCTCGGGATTCTTTTTGGAGAAAACTCGCCCGTAGCCCACTTCGATCTCCTCTGCCGGGCATCCCAGTGCCTGAGCCCCGTTGCTGCGCAGCTGTACCAGTAAATCTTCAGCTGCGCGCACCACGGCATGCCCGGCCATATGTTCAGTGAGGCTGGCCACCGTCTTCCAGTGCTCGGGAGCGATGCGGGTATCCACGGTAGGGACCACATGCACCTCACTGACATTAACTTTCAGCTTTTCGGCCAGCATCTGAGCCAGGTGGGTCAGCCCGTTGGAGCCGATTTCCACAGCACCCGTAAAGAGGTTCAAACTGCCGTCGGGATTGCAGGTAACCATAGCCCCGGAGACGGCATCGGTGGGCGGGTTCTCTGTTTTCCAAAAGCAGGCCACGCCCTTGGCCCGCACAGTGTTCTCTTTAATTTGAACTGCATTCCCGCCGTCCCATTCCGACAGCTCTTTGATCTTGTTCAGGCATTGCGTAAGATCTCCGGTCAGGCTGGGGGTGCAGACAACCTGCGACGGGGTCAGGCTGCCCGACCGGATGGCATTGCGCAGACGAAATTCCAGGGGATCCAGCGAACATTTTCGGGCCAGTAGATCCAGCGACCGCTCGATACAAAATGTGTAAGATTCGTGGGCAAAGCTGCGGAAGGAGGTGACAAAGGTGTGGTTGGTATAGACGCACAACGAGTCACAGACCAGGTTTTCGATGTTGTAAGGTCCGGTGCAGTCCACAGCCACCGCTTTGGCCATATAGGGGCCGATATCGGTATAGGCGCCGCAATCCAGCCGGTAGGTCAACTCTGCGGCCTGAATAACCCCCTCACCGGTGGCGCCCACCTTGATCTCAGCCTCCATGCCGATGCGGCAGGGCGTGGTGGCCATATCCTGTTCCCGGGGGATGGTGAGCCGCACCGGCTTCCCCCCCACACTGCGGGAGGCCAGATAGGCCAGGATTTCGAGCACCGCCGGGGTTTTACCCCCAAAGGCGCCTCCCACGAAGGGCACCCGGACCTGAATTTTACCTGCCGGAATCATAAAAGCATCGGCCAACTGTTTGCGGACTGAATAGGGGCCCTGCGAGGCGGTAGTGATGAGCACATGACCATCAGCAGATATCTCCGCCTGGGCCAGCCGCACCTCCATGGCCAGGTGTCCCGAGGGCGGCAAAAAGAAATGCTGCTCGACGACAAAGTCGCAGTGCCTGAAAGCTTCCTGAGTATCGCCCTTCACCACCAGGTAGTGGCTGGCGATATTGCTTGCAGCAACGGGATAGATGTCAGTTAAAACCTTTTTGTAGCTCTCGACCTGCGCATGTATGAGCGGCGCCCCTTCAGCAACGGCCTGGGTGGGGGTCAGAATTACAGGCAACGGTTCATAGTCAACCTGAATCAGGCGAGCGGCCAGCTCTGCGGTGGGCCGGTCCCGGGCCACGACGATGGCCACCGGCTCGCCGGCGTAGCGGACCACATCCCGCGCCAGGGCCGGTCGATCCTGCAGCAGAGGACCAAAGAGCTCCGGGCAGTCTGCGCCCGTGAGCACTGTTTCTACTCCCTCCACCGTCAGGGCTTTGGACATGTCGATATTTAATATGCGCGCGTGCGCCCGGGTGCTGGTAAGCAGTCGGGCGGCAAGGACACCTGTAGTAGGAAAGTCGTCGGTGTATTTGGCCTTACCGGTGACCTTGTCCCAGGCATCCTTGCGCTGGACACTTTTTCCGATGGCTGTATTTGGTATTATTGAGATCGTCTCCAGTTAAATAATGACATCCAAAAATAAAGGCGGCGTCAAAAACTAGCCGACAATAACAGATACAGCGCAGCGGCTGCCTTTTCTTTTTAGTATCCACTTTTAGCTTGGAAATTATCACCGTTAAAATCCCCGGGTGACAGCAAAATCACCCGCAGCCGGGGCGCGGGGCCCGGCAAGGGAAATCTTTGAGGGCTTCTTCCCGTTGAAAAGATCGGGCGAAGGACCCTGCCTACCTGAGGTAAAGCTGTAAAACTATATTCAGGCCGAGGGCCAGCACAGCCAGGCCGGTCTGCATAGTTAAGGCCTTCCGGCCGGGGAGGCGGCGCAGCCGGACTGAAAGGAACCGCTCTATCGTTCCCAGGGGCTTGAAGAGGTACTCTTTAAAGTGATATCCCCCAAAAAGCAGA
>CAZQVX010000170.1:0-3645 GCA_964596845.1 uncultured Syntrophomonadaceae bacterium
CGGTAAGTCCAGCCCCTTGATCTTTACCGCCCCATCGGTTATTTTAGAGCAGGAAACCCAAACCTTTTTCTGCGGATTACCTAACCTTAGAACAGAAAGTTGGTCAAAACCATATGCAAGAGAAAATCAATCGGCGCATTGCCGCCGATCTGGGCCTGCCGGCGACAAAAATCAGGCAGACGGTGGCGCTGCTGGACGAGGGGAATACTGTCCCCTTTATCGCCCGCTACCGCAAAGAGATGACGGGCGGCCTCACCGACGCAGAGATCCGCTTGCTCTCCGAAAAACTGGCCGGCTACCGCAATCTGGAGCAGAAGCGGCAGGACGTGCTCCGCCTCATCGAGGTCCAGGAGGCGCTGACCCCGGAGCTGGCCGCTCAGATCGAGGCGGCGGCCACGATCACGGAGCTGGACGACCTTTACCGCCCCTTTCGCCCTAAAAAGCGGACCAGGGCTGCAGCAGCCCGGGAAAAAGGCCTGGAGCCGCCGGCGCTGGCGATCCTGGAGGGGGCCGCCGACCCTCATGCTGCAGCCGCGGGCTTTATTGATCCCGAAAAGGGGGTGCCCGACGAAGCGGCGGCGCTGCAGGGGGCTTCCGATATCATCGCCGAGATTATCTCCGATGATGCGCCGCTGCGCAAGACGCTGCGCGAACATTACCGGGCCCGGGGCACTATCCGCACCATCCGGAAAGAGAAGGCGGCGGAGCTGCACGCTTATGACGATTATGCAGATTACAGCGAGCCGCTCTCTGCGATCAAGCACCACCGGGTCCTGGCGATCAACCGGGGGGCTAAAGAAGAGGCCCTGGAGATGAAAGTTGAGGTGGAGGAGGCGGCCGCCCTGGAGCTTATCGGCAGCCGCTTCGACCGGCCTGAAGCGCCCCTCGCCTGCCGCCGGTTTATCGCCGCCGCCGCTGCCGACAGCTATCGGCGCCTGCTGCACCCCTCGCTGGAGCGGGAGGCCTGGGCTGCTCTGGTGGAGGCGGCGGTGGAGGGGGCCATCACTGTATTCAAAGAAAACTTGAAAAAGAGGCTTTTGGTGCCGCCGGTGCGCCGGAAACGGGTGATGGGCTGGGATCCCGGCTTCCGCACAGGCTGCAAGCTGGCCTGCGTTTCTGAGACAGGAGAGCTGCTCGAGGTGGCCACGATCTACCCCACCCCGCCGCGCAGCGACGGAGAGCGTGCCGCCGCCACCGTGTTGCACCTGGTGGATAAATACCACATCGACTACATAGCTGTGGGTAACGGCACTGCCTCACGGGAAAGTGAGGCCTTTATCGCCGGGTTGATCAAAGATCGCGGGCTGACCGCAGAATACACCATCGTCAACGAGGCCGGGGCCAGCGTTTACTCTGCCTCGCCTTTGGCCGGCCGCGAATTCCCGGACCTCGATGTAGCCGAGCGGGGCGCTGTCTCCATCGCCCGCCGCCTTCAGGACCCCCTGGCCGAACTCGTCAAGATCGATCCCAAATCTATAGGGGTGGGGCAATACCAGCACGACATGCCGCCCCGGGAGCTGGGGGAGGCGCTGGCCGGTTCGGTGGAAAGCTGCGTCAACAGTGTCGGCGTCGATTTAAATACTGCCTCCGCGCCCCTGCTTTCCTATGTGGCCGGGATCAACCGCACCGTGGCGGAGCGCATTGTGGCCTTCCGCAGTGAAAAAGGCCTTATCGGCACGCGCGCCGAGCTGCTGGCGGTGAGCGGGCTGGGGCCGAAGGCCTTCAAACAGTGCGCCGGATTCTTGCGCCTGCCCGAAAGTGCTGATTACCTTGAACGAAGTGCTGTGCATCCTGAATCCTACACCCTGGCCGGCCGGATCATGGAGACCCTGGGCCTTGCTCCGGAGCAGCTGGGGCAGCCTGAAGCCGTGGCCCCGCTATCCCCCGCGGAAATTAAGTCGCTGGCCCATCGCCTGGAGGCGGGAGAGCCCACGGTGCGCGATATCCTGGAGGAATTTCGCCGGCCGGGCCGCGATCCCCGCGAGGATTTGCCGCCGCCCGTCTTCCTGAAAACAGTAACTGAGCCGGCTGACCTGCGCCCGGGCATGACCCTAATGGGCATTGTGCGCAACATTGTCGATTTCGGCGCTTTCGTCGACATCGGAGTGCATCAGGACGGCCTGGTGCACATCTCAGAAATCGCCGACCGCTACATCAAGCACCCGCTGGATGTGCTGCAAATCGAAGAGGTCGTCCCGGTAAAGATCCTCTCCATCGACGAACGCCGCGGCCGCATCGCCCTCTCCATCAAGCAAGCCCGTTAGTTACTTTGGTGCCTGGCACCAAAGTAACTAACTTCACGGCAGGTAAACCGCCTGAATTTAGCGAATAAAGCCATTGATGAAACATAATCAGCACGAGGGAGGGATCTCATGCAAAAGGAGATTACCCGGGGGTCTGATCTGTTTAACGAGGCGGGGCGGCTGATCCAGACGGGATGGGCGCGCCGGCAGGTGATGAATTACAACCGTGAGCGGCTGCGAGCGAGCATGCTCCGGATCAAGGAGTGGGACTGCTACTGCCTGCTCAACCCGGATTTCGGCCTCAGCCTGATCATTGCCGATGTGGGCTATTTCGGCATGGCCACTGTGGACTGGCAGGATTTCAAGGCCGGGCAAGACGGCGGCGGCAGGATCGTAAAGCTTTTCACCAGGGGGCGGTTGGGCCTGCCGCGCAGCGCCGGCAGCGGCGACGCCTCTTTCGAACATAAAGGCGGCTGGATCAAATTCACCCATAGCGGCGATCCGGGTCGCCGGATACTATCTTTTGATTTTCCATGCTTCAGGTTCAGGGGCCGGAAGGGGATCACCGGGCAGGTTAGCATCTACCAGGATCCACGCCACGATACCATGGTCAATGTGATCCCTTTCCAGAATCCCAAACATTTTGTTTATGTCCAGAAAGTAGTTTGCATGCCGGCCGAGGGCGAGGTTCGGATGGGTGCCGGCAGCTTTCGCTTTGAAGGTGAGAAAAACAACAGCTGGGCGGCGCTGGATTGGAGCCGGGGGGTCTTCCCCTATCGCACTGAATGGTGGTGGTCTTACGCATCGGGGAAAGTCAACGGGAAGTATTTTGGATTCAACATCGATTACGGTTTCGGAACAGAATCGAATAAAAGCATGCTTTTCTACGACGGCAGGGGGCACCACCTGGATGGGGTGAGTTATACCTGGGATGAGACGGATCTGATGCGGCCCTGGCGCTTCACCAGTAATGACGGCCGGGTCAGCCTGGCCCTGGCCCCCGTGCATAAACAGAGCACCTGCATGAATATGCTGGCTCTGGGCACATCCGGTAAGCATGCTTATGGGTTCTTCACGGGCGAGGTGGTCCTGGATGACGGGACGAAGCTCCGGATTAAAGAATCCGACAAGGTTTTCGGCTCGGCCGAGTATTTTCGCCACCGCTGGTAACCTTTTGGTGCAGGCGAACACTGTTTGCCCGGGTTCCAGACGGCAGAAAGGTAGGAGCGAACTTTGTTCGTCCGCCTGCCCGGGGGGTTGGCTCTGGGAAAAGGCTGGGCACGCCCTGTCCGGGGTTAGGGATAAGAAAAGGGGTGGTTACAATGGAATTCAGCGGCTGTACAGCTGTGGTTACAGGCGGCGCTTCCGGACTGGGCGAGGCCGTGGTGCGCAGCGTGGTTTC
>CAZQVX010000171.1:0-3643 GCA_964596845.1 uncultured Syntrophomonadaceae bacterium
CGCATACCTTCGCAAATTTGAAAAAACCGTGTTGCGCAGGCGAAAGCGTTATTATAGAATATAGCTTAATCATCTTCACAGGGGGTGCGGGGGACTTGAATTTAGCACCAATCGGAGTAGCCGGCTGCGGCGCCATCGGGACAGCGCTGGTTCGCAGGATGATCGCCTCAGCTAAGATTGCGCCGGGGGATCTGTGGGTCTATGATCCCGACAGGCAAAAATTAGCGGATCTCGCCCGCGAACTGGGCGTTCAGCAGGCAGCCGGCCCGGAGCAGCTTTTTCAGCACTGCCGCTGCATTTTTGCGGCCATCAAACCGCAGGATATTGCCGCCGCCGCGGCGGAATGGGCGAGCTGCTTTCAGCCAAAGAGGCACCTGCTCATATCCCTGGCCGCCGGCATTGCCCTTAAATTTTACGAAGAGAGGCTGCCTGCGGGCAGCCGCATCATCCGCCTTATGCCCAACACCCCCTGCCTTATCGGCGAGGGAGCCATCGCCATGAGCGCAGGAAAGGCGGTGGGCGAAGAGGAAGCCCTGGCGGCCGGGGAGTTGCTGAGCCACATGGGGCTTGTGGTTTCGCTGCCTGAGCGCTTGATGGATGCGGTGACCGGCTTGAGCGGCAGCGGCCCGGCTTATGTGTATCTATTTATTGAAGTGCTCATCGACGCCGGGGTGAATATGGGGCTCAGCCGCAAGATCGCCGAGGCGCTGGCAGTGCAGACAGTGCTCGGCGCGGCACGGATGGTCCAGGAAAGCGGGGCCCATCCGGTGGAGCTGCGCAACGCCGTGACCACCCCGGCGGGAACAACCGCCGCCGCTCTGGCGGTGCTTGAGGCGGGCTGCTTCAGGAGCAACCTCATCCAGGCGGTCAAGGCTGCCGCCCAGCGGTCGGAGGAGTTATACTGTGAGTAAGCCGGGGCCTGATCAGATCCCGAAGGCAGAGCGGATTGTGGTCAAGGTGGGCACCAGGTTGCTTACTCATGATACAGGCCAGCTGAACCTGGCCTACATGGAGAGGCTGGTTCGCGAACTGGCCGATCTGAAGAACCAGGGAAAGCAAATTGTCCTGGTGACCTCGGGGTCTATCGGGGCAGGAATGGGCCGGCTGGGCATGCGGCGCCGCCCTGAGACCATCCCCGAGAAGCAGGCCGCCGCCGCTGTAGGGCAGGGCATGCTTATCCAGCTCTACGAAAAATTATTTCTGGAGTACGGCCAGGTGGTGGCTCAGGTGCTGCTGACGAGAGCCGACTTTATGGGCCGCCGCCGTTACCTTAATGCCGGCAACACTCTGCTCACCCTGCTGCGCTGGGGTGTGGTGCCGGTGATCAACGAAAATGATACCGTCTCGGTTGAGGAGATCAAGCTGGGTGATAACGACCAGCTCTCGGCGCTCGTAGCAGGTCTTTGCGATGCCGATATGCTGGTCATCCTCACTACCGTGCCGGGCCTCTGCGAGGCCGACCCGCTGCTTTCTCCCGGCGCCCGGCTTATCTCTGAAGTAAGGGACATTACCCCCCGGATCAGGGGGTATGCCGCCGGAACGGGCGACGATCTGGCCACGGGGGGGATGACCACCAAAGTGCAGGCGGCCGAGATCGCCGCCAACTCAGGGGTGGGGCTCTATATCGCCTGCGGCAGGGATCCCGGCGTGCTGAACCGCATCTTGAAAGGGGAAAACCCGGGCACATACTTCCACCCGCAGCAGAGCTACCTGAACCGCCGCAAGCGCTGGATCGCCTACGGGCGCACGATCCAGGGCAGCGTCACGGTGGATGACGGGGCCAGGAGCGCCCTGTGCGGCGCCGGGAAAAGCCTTCTGCCGGTGGGGGTGCTCAGTGTGAAGGGCTCTTTTGAGAAGGGCGCTCTCCTTTCCGTCCGGGACCGCGAAGGCCGGGAGATCGGACGGGGCCTCTCCAGCTTCTCCTCAGCGGAGCTGGCCCTGATCAAGAAGCAGCCCAGCAGCCGGATCGCCTCCCTCATCGGCCGGGAGGCCGGCGATGAAGTGATCCACCGCGATAACCTTATCGTTTACGGCAGCAGCGAAGCGGAGAAGAAAGAAAGCCAATCGTGAACAATGAAGGAGCAAATAGATGGAAGGAGGGCCCGGCTATGCATCCTGAAGTATTGTCCAGAGCGCAAGAGGCCCGCGCCGCCGCCGCCGTGATGGCCGGGGCAGCCACAGAGGTTAAAAACAGTGCGCTGCGCCGCATCGCCGCTGCGCTGAAGGAGCAAAAAAAGGAGATTATCGAGGCAAATGCCGGGGACCTTGAGCTGTTCCGCAGCAGCTCCCGCTGCAGCGAAGCCCTGGCGGATCGCCTTCTGCTGAACGAAGAGAGAATTTGTGCCGCCGCGGAGGGCTTGCTGCAGATCGCCGCCCTGGAGGATCCCCTGGGAGAGGTTACGGGGATGAGGCTGCGCCCCTCGGGGCTGCAGATCGGGGAGGTGCGCGTGCCCCTGGGGGTGGTGGGCATCATCTACGAAGCCCGCCCCAATGTCACCGTGGATGCTGCGGGGCTCACGCTAAAATCCGGAAATGCCGTGATCCTGCGCGGCGGGTCCGAGGCGATCCGCTCCAATATGTGCCTGGTGCGGATTATCCAGGCGCAGCTGCAGGCGGCGGGCTTGCCCGGGGCCGCAGTCCAGCTTATCGAAGATACCGACCGGGAGGCGGCGCGCACGCTCATGCGGCTGAACGGCCTGGTGGATCTGCTCATTCCGCGCGGCGGCCCCGCGCTCATCAAAGCGGTAATTGAAAACGCCACCGTGCCTGTCATTCAGACGGGGGCGGGCAACTGCCATCTTTACGTGGACGAGGGCGCCGACCCGGCCATGGCGCAGGCTATCGCCTTAAATGCCAAGGTGCAGCGTCCGGGGGTCTGCAACGCCCTGGAGACGCTGCTGGTGCATGAGGCCGCGGCCGATGAGTTTTTACCGCAGGTGCTGCCGGCGCTTTTTGCAGCCGGGGTAGAGGTGCGGGGCTGCCCGCGCACCTCTGCAGCTCACCCGGCGGTAAAGCCGGCCTCAGAAGCGGACTGGGCTGCCGAATATTTAGATCTCATCCTGGCGGTAAAAGTGGTGGCGGGGCTGGATGAAGCGGTAAGCCATATCAACCGCTACGGAACCGGGCATTCAGAGGCCATTGTGACGCGCGATTATGCCCGCGCCCGCGCCTTTCTCAAGCAGGTCGACGCCGCGGCGGTCTATGTGAATGCCTCCACGCGCTTTACCGACGGCTTCGAGTTCGGCCTCGGCGCTGAAATGGGAATCAGCACCCAGAAACTTCATGTGCGCGGGCCCATGGGCCTGAAAGCACTGACCAGCTTAAAATATATTATTTACGGTTCCGGCGAAACCCGCTGATGGATGCGGCAGGCATCCGGGGTCGCCGCCGGCAAAGGGGGAGAAGCGGATGAAACGTTTTTATGACGGCTTAAAAAAAGGCTACGTGATGCTGGTGGATACGACCCTGCGTGACGGTGAGCAGACCGCCGGCGTGGTATTTTCAAACCGGGAGAAGCTGCGCATCGCCAGGATGCTTGATAATTTGGGGGTGCACCAGATTGAGGCGGGCATCCCGGTGATGGGCGGCGACGAGAAAGAGGCCATCAGGCAGATCGCCTCTTACGGGCTGCAGGCGAGCATCA
>CAZQVX010000172.1:0-3628 GCA_964596845.1 uncultured Syntrophomonadaceae bacterium
GCCTGGCTGGAAGAGCCGCTGGATATGTACGCCTTTGATGAAATGGCCGAGCTGCGGCGCCGCACCAAAACACCTATCGCCGGCGGGGAGCTGACCCCGGGCTGGCATGAGCATAAAATTCTTTTGGAAAAAGAATCGCTCGACATTTATCAGCCCGATTCCACCTTCTCAGGCATTGATACCGCCGTTAAGGTGATGCATGAAGCGCTGCAGCGCGGCCTCAGTTTCAGCCCGCACACCTGGACAAATGGGATCGGCCTGGCGATAAATCTGCAGGTTGCCGCAGCATGCCCCAAACAGAAGCCCGTTGAGTTCCCCTACGAACCGCCCGCCTGGGTGCCGCAGTTCCGCGACGGAATTATGAAAGATCACTTTATGATCGACAAAGAAGGCTATATCAGCCTGCCGGAAAAACCGGGGCTCGGCTTTGAGATCGACGAAGAAGCCTTGAACCGCTACGGGCGTAAATTCTTTGAAATGACCTCGCGGGGCCTGGCCCTGAAAACAATCAAGCAAAGAGGCCTTTTTAACGCCCTCAAGCTGGCTAAAAAGAAGAAGCAGCGATAGATAACCGATAGGGGTAGATCCATGAACATTCAAGGGGCGGTATTATCCGCTCCTTTTCATATCTGCAGGAATCCATATGGTAGCCTGCTCCCTGAAGGGAAGCTCAGGCCGGTGAATTACGCTGGCGGAGCGCCTCGTAGAGAAGCACAGCCGCGGCGGCGGCGGCATTGAGTGAATCGAGGGGTGAAACCTGGGGAATGGAGACGGCGCAATCGGCCGCTGCGGAGATCCCCGGCGAAAGGCCGCTGCTTTCGCTGCCGATGATCAAGGCTATCTTTCTCCGGAAGTCCATCTCCCAGTAGATCCGCCCACCCTGCGGCTCTGCAGCCAGGATGAGCATGCCTCTGTCCCGGAGCTTCTCGATGAGCGATAAGGGCTTCCCCGTTTCCAGGGGCGGCAGGTGAAATAAAGCACCGGCTGTGGAGCGCAGCGCTTTGGGGCTGTAAGGGTCCACTGTGCCCGGAGTGTAAAAAAGGGCCTCAACCCCCGCGGCTGCAGCGCTCCGCACCACTGTGCCCATATTGCCGGGGTCCTGCAGGCGGTCCAGGATGAGGATCAGGGTCAGCGGCCGGGCCATCACCGCGGAAAAATCGGGCTCACAAAACGGGATGATCGCCGCCACTTCCTGGGGGGTTTCGGTATCGGTCAGCCCGGCAAAGAGCGATGGCGGCACCTGATACTGCCGCGTGCCGCCGGGCAAAGCACAAAGCTTCTGTTCACCGCCGGCATCAAGAAATTTGCGGGTGAAAAAAACAACCTCCGGAACCAACCCCGCCGCCAGCGCCTCTTCAAGCAGGTGCGGTCCTTCCAGAGCCAGTTTTCCGGCACTGCGGCGGTATTTACGGCTTCCCGCTAGGCGGCGGTATTCTTTTACATAAGCATTACTGCTGCTGCTGATATCTTTGACGGGCAAGTTATATCCAGCCCATCTTCTTTAAGGCTTTTATATCGCCGACGGCTACAATGAGATCATCCTCATTGATCTTGTCGTCTGCACCGGGAGAGATATTGGTCTTACCCTCTTTACTCCGCAGGGCGATGACGTTGATGCCAAACCGCGCTCTTAAGTTCAGATCCTGCAGGGAGCAGCCGACCATATCCGCCGGCGCAGCCACCTCGACTACGCTGCTGTTGGAGGAAAGTTCGATGAGGTCGACTATGTTAAAGGCGCTCAGGCTGTGCGCCAGCTTCTGCCCCATATCCCTCTCGGGAAAAACCACCTGATTCACCCCGATCTTGGAGAGCACCTTACCGTGCAGCTCTGTCTCTGCCTTAGCCACCACATAGCGCGCCCCCATCTCGATGAGCAGGATGCAGGCCATAATAGACGACTGGATCTCGCGGCCTATGGCCACCACAATAACGTCATAATCCTTGACGCCCAGGGAGACCAGGGACGCTTCTTTGGTGGCATCGGCCTGGATGGCTCGGGTGACCGACTGGCTGATCTGCTGCACTACCGCCGCATCGATATCCACCATCGTCACTTTATGCCCCAACCCAAAAAGGGTGTCGGCAACACTGGAGCCGAAAAGGCCGGCTCCGATAATCAGGTATTGTTTGGACACAAGAGAACACCTCCACAATTTTTGGTTATCCTATGATGACACTCCTTTCAGATAAAAAACAGGTTTTTTAAAACCCTAGCTGTGCTTCTTTGCCACCTGAACCAGCCTGCTAAATCCGTCCTGGTCGTGAACAGCCATATCAGCCAGCATCTTCCGGTTAATCTCTACATCGGCCTTCCTCAGGCCGCTGATGAAACGGCTGTAAGAGAGTCCGCCGGAACGAGCGGCGGCATTGATCCGGGTAATCCAAAGTTTGCGAAAATCTCTTTTCCGCTGCCGGCGATCCCGGTAAGCATAAAACAGTGATTTCATGACTTGCTGGTTTGCCGTCCGGTATAACCTGCTCTTACCTCCGTAGTATCCCTTCGCCAGTTTCATTACTTTCTTGCGTCTTTGGCGGGCCACAGGCCCTCGTTTTACGCGAGGCATGATGGGGACACCTCCTTTCTCGATTAGGGCAACAGCTTCTCCACCCGTTTGTAATCGGAAGCGCTGACCACGGTTGATTTGCGCAGCCTTCTTTTACGGCCGGCGTTTTTTTTCGTCAGATTATGGCGCCCAAAAGCACGGTAGCGCTTGATCTGACCGCTTCCGGTTTTTTTAAAACGCTTTGCCGCCCCCCGGTGCGTTTTCATCTTAGGCATCTTACCTGTCTCCTTCAACTATGATTTTGGGGACAAAATCATGGTCATATTGCGACCTTCAAGCTTGGCATTGCGCTCCACAACAGCGCAGTCGTCCAACTCCTGGGCCAGCTGCCGGCAAAGGCGCTGGGCAATATCCGGGTGGGCCAGTTCCCGGCCCCGGAACATCACGGTCACCTTAACCTTGTCCCCGCCTTCCAGGAAGCGCCGGCTGTTTTTTACTTTCACCGCAAAATCGTGTTTCTCGATCTTCGGGCGCAGCTTGACCTCTTTAAGCGTGATCAGCTTCTGTTTTTTGCGGGCTTCGCGCTCCTTTTTGCTCTGTTCATACTTATACTTGCCGAAATCCATTAACCGGCATACCGGCGGACGGGCGTTGGGCGCCACGTTCACCAGATCGAGCCTCTTCTGCCGGGCAATATCGAGCGCGTCCTGAAGCGGCATCACCCCAAGCTGATTGCTGTCCACATCGATCACGAGCACTTCCCGGGCTCTAATTTGCTCATTGACGAACAAATTTTTGGTAATCTTTTTCACCTCCCGCCATGGCATTCCCCCATTAAATCTACAAAAATAAAAGCAGGCTTAAACCGCCTGCTCACCGACACCCGTCCGGTCTGGATAACCCTGGCGGCAGTCCTCTTCGGGCGCCCCAGGGTGAGAAGCAGTGGCTTCTTCTTGTTAGTAACTATTTATTTTTCCTTGATCGAGCATACCAAAAATCGCCCGCGGGGTCAAATTATATTTTCTCGGCAATGTCATCCCTCAGACGAGCGATAAACTCATCCAGAGGTCGCGGGCCCAGGTCGCCCTCCTCCCGGTGCCGCACTGCAACCATATTCCCCGCCG
>CAZQVX010000173.1:0-2438 GCA_964596845.1 uncultured Syntrophomonadaceae bacterium
TCCCTTAAGCGAGAAGGCGCTGAACCAGTTCCACCGCAGAGCCGGCGTCGGGCGCATAGCCGTCGGCGCTGATCTCATCGGAAAAGTCTTCGGTCACCGGCGCCCCGCCGATGATCACCTTAACCTGGTCGCGCAGGCCTTCCTCCTTCAGATAATCGATTGTCTCTTTCATTTCCAGCATCGTCGTGGTCAGTAAGGCCGAAAGCCCCACCACCTGGGGCTGGTGTTCTTTTACCGCCTCCACAACTTTTTCAGGCGGAATATCCACACCCATGTTGATTACAGTGTAACCACTGCTCTCGAGCATGATCGCCACCAGATTTTTGCCGATGTCATGAAGGTCGCCTTTGACCGTCCCGATGAGCACCTTGCCGGCGGTGGGCAAATCGAAGTCGAGCAATATTTCTTTAACAAGATCCATCCCCGCCTGCATCGCCCTGGCCGACATGAGCACCTCAGGGACAAACATGTCCCCGGCCTTAAAGCGCGGACCAACGACGTTCATGCCGGCGATGAGGCCCTGGTTAATAATCTCCTGGGGATCAATCCCGCTATCGAGGCAGGCTTTTGTTTCAGCCGCCGCCCCGGCAACGTTTCCTTCAATTACGCTGTTCTTGATAGTCTCTAAACTTGCCATTTGTTGAGTGCCTCCTACTAATATAATAATCTACTTCTAATGTTATCATTCTGTTGTTATTCTGCGATCCCCTGCAGACATTCTGCCCGGCCTCAAAATAAGTGATACGGGCAGGCCGGTCTGGCCGTCAATTTTTATTTCGGCCCCAGGGGCAGGCTTCCAATTCCCAATTCGTCCATGATTTTTACTGTAACCCGGTCCAGTTTTTCAGCCCGCTCACTGTCCAGGGGCGCCGGGCGGTGATGAGCCAGGATCTCTTTAACCTTATCCCGGGCTTTTTCAAAAGCGCTCCTGGCCCCGTCATTCTCCCAGTTTTTCCGGTCGCGCCGCTCGATGACGGCCGAGGGGATGTATGGTTCTTTCTTGAACCACTCGAAGGTATGCCCGGTAGTAAGGTAGTCCCCGCCCGGGCCCAGGTTCCGGATGAGGTCGACAGCGAGAGTCTCCTCCGAGATATCGATGCCCCGGTTGAGCCGCAGCGCCATGCCGCAGATCTCATTGTCGATGATTAGTTTTTCCAGGCTGACAGTACTGACAAATTCCAATCCGCCGACCCCCGAGATGACATTGATCCCGGCCAGCCCGGCGACAATACCGCTCATGCTCGTTTCCAGCCCCGCCTGGGCATCGATGATCATGGAGTCGCTGAGGCAGGCATAGGTGTGGGTGGGCATGCCGTAGTACTTGCCCATCTGGGCATAAGCCGCCGCGATCATCGTCGCTTCAATGGCTGAAAGCGGGGTGGTGCCGGTGCGCATGTCGAAGTGAACGGGCGCCCCGCCGTAGATCACCGGTGTGCCTGCAGAGACGGCCTGAGCCAGGACCACCCCGCTCAGCGTCTCGGCCGTATGGACCACGATGGAGCCGGCCAGGGTGGCCGGTGTGGCGGCGCCCGGCATGGGCATGGAGACAGTCTCCAGGGGCAGTCCGCTGCGGGCGCAGTCGATGATGTTCTGCGAACTGATATGCGTCCACTTCAGAGGCGGTGAAGGACAGATGTCAAAGATTGCTCGCGGTTTTTGGCGCAGTTCATCATAACCGCCGGCGATCGCTGCCAACATCTCGCGCATGTAGGGGACGCCCTGCACGCTGAAGCCACCGGTAATCATCGCCTTGGGGGAGTTTTTCAGCATGATATAAGTGCGGTAGCTGTCGCCGATAAGCTTGGGCACATCATAGAGAACGCAGGCGCTGGCCTGCAGGGCGATATTATCCAGGGTGTCGTTAACCCGGGAGATATGGGCCAGATCCTGGGCCAGTGATTGCCGGGCTCTCTTCCCGTCCGATTCCAGAATCTTGATGGGGGCGGATACGGGGTCAAAATAAACATTATTACCGCTCAGATCAGCCGCCAGTTCACCCTCTCTGTCATAGAGCTTGACGCCAGAGGGCGTTTTTTTAATAGCTTCTTGAATCATCTCCGGTTTGAACTTAACAACCTTGTTGTCAAAATCGACGGAAGCCCCATGATCCTTGAGAATTTTCAGGGCTTCATCGGACTCAAAGCGGACTCCGGCGGTCTCAAGAATATGGAGCGCTTTTTCATGGATGAGTTTGATTTGCTCGTCTGAAAGAAGTCTCAACTTTGGTTGTCCTTCAAATGTAAATTTACCCATGTCACGCCTCCTCCGCATAATATGTTTTCTACATCGTCACCGGGCCATTAACTGCCTGGCTATCTTCACCGCTTCAATAGCATTTTCGGCGTATCCGTCAGCCTTGATCTCATCGGCCCACTGCCGGTTTACCGGGGCGCCGCCCACGAGGACCTTCACTCCGCTGCGCAGCCCCTCCTTCTCCA
>CAZQVX010000173.1:2538-3628 GCA_964596845.1 uncultured Syntrophomonadaceae bacterium
AGAGCAGCTTTCATCGCTTCCGCGGCGGCAATGAGTTCGGGTAAGAAGATCTGCGCCTCTTCAAACAGCGCACCCACCTCATCGATGCCGGGAACATAACCTTTCTCAATTGCCTCCAGGGGGTTGAGATCGCCTTCCACCACCTTTTGGGCCAGCTCTTCAGCGATCTCGATCTCCCCATCCAACACTGCCTGCTTCATATCAGCAAAAAGCTTATCTTTTTCCATTTCGTTAATATCCCCTTTCAGTTGCTTTACCTGGATAGCTCTTTTTCAGCCGCCCCGATGATCCCGGCAAACTCTTCCTTGATTTTGGGATCCAGAGGCTTTACTTCGTGGTTTTTCAAGATCCAGCGAGCCGCTTCGGTAGCCTCTTCAAAAGCGCCTTTTTTACCACTCTCCTGCCAGGCCCCGTAAGGTTTGCGATCGTAAACGGTGGGACGCCAGATCTTGCCCATATGCCGGCGGGTATGCTTCGCCGCCAGGTAGTTACCGCCGGGGCCAACCTGCTTAATCAGGTCTACAGCCAGGGTTTCATCGGTCACTTCGATCCCCTCGGCCACCTTGGCAACGATGCTGTAGATCTCGGCATCCATGATCAGCTCCTGCAGCGAGAAGATTTTCGATCCGTTGAGGGTCCCGGCGCCGTTCAGTATAGATGTTTTGGTGAGCACCGGCATCAGGCCGGCAAAACAGTTGTCCACCGCAGCCTGCCAGTCGGGCTCCTTGGCCCCGGTGGCGAAAGCACCCATGGCCAGCGGAATCTGGTAGAAATGGCAGATCTCGCTGAAGGCCGCCGCCAGCAGATGATCTTCGGGGCCGCCGCCGGTGTAGCCGCCGGTCTGCAGATCAATGGCCGTAGGAGCGGCGGCAAAATAGACCGGCGTTCCCGGGTTGACGAGCTGCATAAGCACCAGGGGGCTCACCGCGTCCACCGTGGCAACCACGAGGTTGCCCGCCAGGGTAGCCGGCGCGGTGGCGCAGGACATGGGCATGGGCATGAACCCGGTGGGGATCCCCCACTCTGCGGCGACCATGGAGGCCTCGAGGCTGCCCCCGTCCTGGCCCAGCGGATCGGTAGCGCACTGCAT
>CAZQVX010000174.1:0-3609 GCA_964596845.1 uncultured Syntrophomonadaceae bacterium
CCCCTGGCCCAGGCGGCGGTCTACCTGGCTGCCGCCCCCAAGAGCAACGCCTCCTACCTGGCCATCAACGAAGCGCTGACCGCCGTCGAAGAAAGCGGCAGCGGCCGCGTTCCGCCGCACCTGCGCGGGACAGGCTATCGCGGCGCCGCCCGGCTGGGCCACGGCAAGGGCTACCTCTATCCCCACGACTACCCGGGGCATCACGTAGAGCAGCGCTACCTGCCCCCGGAACTGGCCGGCAAAATATTCTACCGGCCCGGCGAAGAAGGCTTCGAGCGGCAGATCAAAGAGCGCCTGGAGAAGTTAAAACATAAAGAGGGAGAAAATTAAAGTTTAGTGAGCACATACCGCTACCGGACACTGCGCGAGCAGGTAAGCGTCCGCTTTGTCGTAAAAAATTCACGTTTTATCGCCACCGCCGCCCCGGCCGAAAGCGAGCCGGCGGCGGAGCGCATCCTGGAAAAGGTCAGGGCTGAATTTCCCGACGCCACCCACCATGCCTTTGCCTACCGTATCGGGGCGGGCGGCGCCCTGCTGGAGAGGGCCTTCGACGACCGGGAGCCCGCCGGGACAGCGGGCCTGCCCATGCTCCAGCTGCTCCAGGGTGAAGGGCTCTCCGACCTCATCGTGGTGGCGACCCGCTATTTCGGCGGGATCAAGCTGGGCATCGGCGGCCTGACCCGGGCTTACCGCCAGTGCGCCCGGGCCTGCCTCGAAGAGGCGGCGCTGGTGCAGCGCGAGCGCCTCTGCCACTGCCGCCTCACCGTCTCCTACGGCGATATCGGTCCCCTGCTGCGGCAGCTCGAAGCCCAGGGCGCCGAGATCATCGCCACCGACTACGCCGCAGAGGTCTCCGTCACCGCCGCGCTGCCCTACCGCACCGCCGGGGCGATGCAAAAAAAGTTTGTGGAGCTCACCCGGGGCGGCGGCCGCTGGGAGCGCCTCGAGAAGCCGCCGGGGAGTTAACATGGAGGTGTTTTTCGTGCAACGAGAAAAAGTTCTCGTCGCCTTGAGCGGGGGGGTGGACAGCGCCGTCGCCGCCGCCATCTTACAAGAAGCCGGTTACGAGGTTAGAGGGATAACCTTTCACCTCTGGGACTCTCCCGAGCCGGAAGCGGCGCCCTCCGCCGCCCCGCCGCGCCCCTGCCCGGCACAGCAGGCCGTCGCCGACGCCCGTCGCATCGCCGAAGCCCTGGGCTTTTCCCACGAGGTGGCCGACCTGCGGCGCTCCTTCGAAGCAGAGGTCGTCCATTACTTTACCGCCGAATACAGCGCCGGCCGCACCCCCAACCCCTGCGTCATCTGCAACCGCAAGATCAAATTTGCCGCCCTGCTGCGAGAAGCCCGGCGTCTGAACTGCCCCTACATCGCCACCGGCCACTACGCCCGCACAGAATACAGCCGCACCCTGGGCCGCTATCTTCTGAAAAAAGGGCTGGATGGAGCCAAAGACCAGTCCTACATGCTCTACAACCTGACCCAAGAGCAGCTGGCCCGCACCCTCTTTCCGCTGGGTCGCATGACCAAAGAGCAGGTTCGCTCCCGCGCCCGGGCTCTCGGCCTGGGCCCGGCTGTCGCCGGCCGGCCCGAAAGCCAGGAGATCTGCTTTATCCCCCGTGACGACTACCGTGCTTTCCTCAAAGGGCGCGGCTTCGCCGCGGCGCCCGGCCCCATCATAGACCGCAGCGGCAGGATTCTGGGCCGCCACAGCGGGCTTCCCTTCTATACCGTGGGGCAGCGGCGGGGCCTGGGCCTGACGGCGCCGCGCCCGCTCTACGTCCTCGAGCTGCGCCCTGCAGAAAACAGCATCATCGTGGGCGAGAGGGAGGAGCTTTTCAGCAGCGGCGCCGAACTATCCGGCCTCAATCTCATCGCCATCACCTCGCTGGATCAAGAAATGGCGGTCACGGTGAAAATCCGCTACCGGGCTCCCGAGACGGCCGCCCTCCTTGCGCCCCTGCCCCCCCCGCAGAAAAATGGCGCGCGCCTGCTCTTCCAGCGCCCCCAGGCCGCCGTAGCCCCGGGCCAGGCCGCGGTGTTTTACCGCGATGAACTGGTCATCGGCGGGGGCACCATCACCGCCGCCGTATGAATTTACTTAAACTGGATATAATATCTAGCCGATGCTCTTATTTGAAGAAGTGGATGTGTCTACAATGCGGTGCCCTATGTGTCGCTCCGCAGATACCGGAAAGGTGGGCAACAACCAATATTACTGCTGGCAGTGCCTGATGGAGTTCAAGGCCAACCCGAACCCGCACCAACCGGCCAGTATGTTTTACGTTGAAGCTGACGGCACCCTGATCCCGGTTGCCCTGCAGCAGGAGCAAAAGTAAGCAGTATTTTTAAAAAACCCTCTTCTAATGGTTTTTTTTCAACCCGGCCGCAGATATATATTAATCAGGGTTGAGGCAATCTACGGAAGGGGTTTTTCCTTTTCCGAACTTTTAGGAGAGAGCGCCGTGAAAGATAAGATATCCACTTTGAAACCCTGGCAGCAAGGGCTCTTCTGCTTCATGGTGGCCCTGTTCATCGTGCTGCTGCTCATCTGGCTTGTCGGGGTGCGCCAGGCCCTTTTTTCCACACTGACCCCCTTTCTGGCCGCGCTCATCGCCGCCTACCTGCTGGCGCCCCTCGTCGCCTTCATGGAGCGGCGCCGCATCTCCCGCCCCCTGGCCATCGCCGTGCTCTACGTCATCTTCGCCATCGTCATCTTCATATTTTCGGTCCGGGTGGTCCCCCTCTTTCTGGATGATCTTCAGGAGCTGGTCAACCAGCTGCCCACCTACGCCGACAACCTGCAGGGATTTCTCAGCCGCATGGAGGCGGGTTACCGCCGTTTCGACCTGCCGCCCTCTACCGCGGCGATTATTGAAAACAACATCGGGGCCTTAAGCGATCTCCTGTCCGCCCAGATGGAGCACCTCTACAATTTTGTGATATCCCTCTTCGGTAGCGCTATCATCCTTCTGCTCGTGCCCATCCTCACCTATTTTTTCTTAAGAGACGAAAATAACTTCAAAAAAAATCTCCTATTTTTGTTCCCGCCGGGCTACCGCCGCTACCTCACCGCTGCGGCCGAAGAGATCAACTGCGCCCTGGGGGCCTTTGTTCGCGGATCCCTGCTCGTCAGCCTCGCCGTGGCGGGGCTGACCTACGCCGGCTTTCTCTTCTTGGGAATCAAATTCCCCCTGGTTCTGGCCATCATTATCGGTATTACCAACCTTATTCCCATCGTCGGCCCCATCATCGGCGCCGTTCCCGCCTGGCTCGTCGCCTTTTTGGATACGCCGCTGCTTTCCCTCAAAGTGGTCATTTTGATCATCATCATCCAGCAGATAGAATGCCAGCTCATCGTACCGGTGATCATCGGCCGCAGCTCGAGTCTGCACCCGCTGACCATAATCCTGGCCCTGCTCCTGGGCGGCAAACTCTTCGGCTTTACCGGCCTTCTCCTGGCGGTCCCGGCAGCCCTGGTCCTGCGCATCCTGGGAAAACACCTTATCGCCCTCTGGCGCTCAAGCTGACTAAGGGGCTAACTTAAGCTAAAGTTAGCCCCTTAGTCAATTTCTCCATTATTGACATGTCTTTGGGCGAAAGATATAATTG
>CAZQVX010000175.1:0-3595 GCA_964596845.1 uncultured Syntrophomonadaceae bacterium
CCGTGGAGGCGCTCTCGGCGATGTATCATTATGGAGTGAAAAGAAGCGGCGAGGCGGTCTGCTGAACGGAAAAGGACGGCCGACATATCTTGCATTTTACCGGGGGCGAGTTATCCTCCCCCGGTAAAATATTGTCTGTAGAAGCAGGGGGACTGTCCCCCATTTTGCAATCTTGCCGCAAAAGGTTTTGTTGTCCAGAAGGAACTCGCCGGCGCCTCTGTGGCTGCTGCCGTGGCCCTGGCCGGGACCGCCCCCGGGATACCCTTCACCGTCTCTGTGGTGTTACTTACCCCACAGTTCTCCGGCCGCCGCCTCGCAGGCCGGGAAATCCGCCGGGTTTTCCGGGAACCGCTCGTAGTGTTTCTGGATTTTACCGGACCTCTTCATTGCGGCCATGAGCGCCGCGAACCCCTTCCGGGACAGCTTGCCACTCAGCCTGCCTCCCACAAGGGCCGCCGCGGTTTTGAGCAGTCGCCCCTCTCCCATCTTCACCTCGAAATGCTGGTTCATCTGCTCCAGATCATAGCTGGAGAAGACCACATCGCGGCTGAAAAGGTAGTTCACATCGCTCCTTGGGAGCTCTGCAGGTTGTTTTGCAAAATGGGTTACCATTTGAAGTTAAAATACCTCTTGCATTTAAGGATTTAACACCTGAAGAGTTTAACAATGAAATTGAAAAAGGGTTTGATGATTTAAAGACGGGCAGAGCTGTATCTTCAGATAAGGTAGCTGAGCGTATCAATAGGGATGGCGCAGTAAGGGTTTAAGGGTTCTTCCAGTGGATAGCTACCTACTACTAAAATCCATAATCGGTTATTTACAGCTTCCTGACAAAGGGTTTCTTCCCGTCCAGCACTTCATGGATCACCGGCATCCACCGGCTGATGGGAATGTTTTGGGGGCATTTTTCCTCGCATTCCCCGCAAGAGATGCACTTTGCTGCCCGGATATCTTCCTTGTAGTCGCCCTTCCGGAAAGCTTCTTCCAGCCGGCGGTAGTAGCTGCAGGCCTCTTCATGTTTGTCGTATTTGACCCCATCGTTGTAATTGGTCAGGTTCTGCGGGATATCCACATGCTGCGGGCAGGGCATGCAGTAGCGGCAGCTGCTGCAGGGGATTACCGTCAGCGATTCATATTGGGCCCGGGCTTCCTCGATGAGCGCCGACTCGGGCGGGGAAAGCAGGCCGGCGGCGGAT
Organism: uncultured Syntrophomonadaceae bacterium; assembly: GCA_964596845.1. GTDB lineage: Bacteria > Bacillota > Dethiobacteria > DTU022 > DTU022 > JAAZIN01. Next base: position 1,197 of record CAZQVX010000175.1, read on the forward strand.
CGGGCGGCATAAGATATATTTTCTTCAACCTGAGCCGCGCTGCTCATACCGCTTAATACAGTGGATACTTCCGGTTGGTTCCAGAGCCAGTGCAGGGCCCATTCCACAGGTCTCCGCCGGACAGGGCCCCGGTCCCACACAGCCTGGACTGAAGCGGGGGGGACGGCCAGGCTGCCTCCTAAAAGGGGCTCCATCACCACCACGGCAGCCCCTTTACTTGCGGCGTAGCGTAAACCCTCGGCGCCGGCCTGGTAGTTAATATTCATGTAATTGTACTGAATCTGGCACATGGGCCAGTCATAGGCGTCCACGATCTTTTTAAAGGTGTCGATGTCGTCATGGAAGGAGAAAGCGGGGAAGCCGATTCGCCCGTCAGCGGCCGCCCGGTCCAGCCACTTTAACACCCCCAAATCGTGCACCTTTCGCCACGATTCTTTGTTCAGGGAATGCAGCAGGTAGAAATCAACTGAATCTATCTCCAGGCGTTTCAGCTGTTCATCCAAATACTTGTCGAAGTCGGCGGCGCTCTTTACTTTCCAGCAGGGCAGCTTCGTGGCCACCTTCACCTTATCGCGGTAACCCTCTTTTAACGCCTGCCCCACAAGCCCTTCACCGGCACCTTCATGATAGGTATAGGCGGTATCTATATAATTAACGCCGTGGTCCAGGGCGTAGCGGATGATCTTAATCGCTTCGGCCTGATCGATCTTCCCCTCCTTCATGGGCAGCCTCATCGCCCCGAACCCCAACGCGGAAACCTGAAAATCAAGCCGGCCGAACTTGCGGTATTGCATCACTAAAACCTCCATTATCGTAAAAATTCCCAGAATCCCCTCTGTAAAAGGGAACTATCAGTGCAAGATCATTTTATTTCTTTTTCCCCGGTGTCGGCTGTGCGGGTTGTTTCACAGATCCAAAACTTCGCGGATGTCTGATTCGCTCATGGCCGAGAGGAAAGCCTCGCCGGGCTGGATGACCCGGTCGATGAGTTCTTTTTTCTTCTGTTGCAGTTCATAGATCTTTTCTTCGATGGTCCCCTTGGCCAGGAGGCGGATCACCTGGACCACCTTTTTCTGACCGATGCGGTGGGCTCGCCCGGCCGCTTGCTCCTCTACGGCGGGGTTCCACCAGAGGTCGTACTGGACGACAATGTCGGCGCCGGTAAGATTAAGCCCGGTGCCGCCGGCTTTGAGGGAGATTAAGAAAACCTCCTTTTCACCGCCGTTGAAGGCTTCGACCATCTGCAGCCGCTCCTCCGTCCTGGTAGAACCGTCTAGGTAGAAGTATCCGCAGCCCTCCCGGTCGAGGGCTTCTCTGATCAGCTGCAGCATCCCGGTAAACTGTGAAAAGAGAAGGATGCGGTGGCCGCCCTCCACGGCCTCGCGTAGCAGCTCTAAAAGCTGGAGCAGCTTGGCGCTCTCGCCGCGGTAGTTCTCCACGAAGAGCGAGGGGTGGCAGCAGATCTGGCGCAGCCGCATCAGCCCCGCCAGGATCTGGATGCGGCTCCGGTTGAAGGCGCCGCCCTGCAAAGATGTGGTCGCTTCGCTGCGCAGCCTTTCCAGGTAGGCCTGGTAAAGCTTTTTCTGGTCTATAGTCAGCTCCGAGAGGTAGCGGTGCTCAATCTTGGGGGGCAGCTCGGCGAGGACCTCTTCTTTCAGACGGCGCAGGATAAAGGGGCGGACCTTTGCCGCCAGCGGGACGGCGCCATTCTCCGGCGCCGCCGGTTCAGATTCAGAGGCGCTGCCGCCGTATTTCTCAAGGAACTTCTTCTGCGACTGCAGGTAGCCCGGCAGAATAAATTGGAAGATGGACCACAGCTCGATGAGCGAGTTCTCCATGGGGGTGCCGGTAAGGGCAAAGCGATGCTTTGCTTTGATCTTGCGGGCGCATTGCGCCGTCTGTGAGTTGGGGTTCTTGATATACTGGGCCTCATCGAGGAAACAGCAGCTGAAGGGAAGGTTGGCGTAAAGGGAAATGTCGCGGCGGAGCAGGGGGTAAGAAGTGATGACGATATCGGCGCTCTCAGGCCTTGAAAGCAGTGCCCGGCGTTCCTCCCTGGTCCCGGCGATAACCTGCGCCTTCAGCCGGGGCGCAAATTTATTGATCTCCGCCTCCCAGTTGTAGATCAGCGAGGCCGGGGCTATTACCAGAGCGGGCGGCGGGGCGGGGCTCCCCTGCCGCTCCGAGAGGATAAAGGCGATGGCCTGCACCGTCTTGCCCAGGCCCATGTCATCGGCGAGGATCCCCCCGAAACCGCAGCCGGCCAACGATTTGAGCCATTTGAAGCCGGTGGCCTGGTAATCGCGGAGCACCCCATCGAGGGGTTCCGGCAGGCGAAAATCCTGCGCGGCGGGGTTGCGGATGCGGCCAACCAGATCGATCAGATCTGCACTCTTCTG
>CAZQVX010000176.1:0-1109 GCA_964596845.1 uncultured Syntrophomonadaceae bacterium
AAAATGGAGGAAGCGCTGCGCGTAAGTGAAGCGAAATATCGCAAACTTTTCGAAATAGCAAATGACGGCTTCTGGTGGATCAGTTCAAAAGGATTTGTCATTGAGGCGAGCGAAGGCCTGGCTAAGATGCTGGGCTACCAGATCAATGAACTGGTCGGCAGATCTTGGAGGGATTTTATCGACGATCAATTTTTGGATGAAGCCCAAAGGGCCTGTGCGGAGCAGGGGTCAGGTCAAAGAAATAGTTATGAGTTTAAAATGAAGAGAAAGGATGGCGCCCTGGTTTGGGCCAGAATGAACGGGCTGCCTTTACGGGGCGAGGGGGGCAAATTTGCCGGCAGCCTGGGCTTTTTCAACGATATCACAGATAAAAAACTGGCTGAGGCGGCGCAGCGGGAAAGCGAGAGAAAATATCGCGAACTGGTGAGGTGCGCCCCCGCAGGCATCTGCGAACTTGACTATGAAGATTACCGCTTTGTCTCAGTAAATGACGTCATGTGTAAGCTGACTGGATATTCACAGGAAGAATTGCTGGGCATGAACCTCCTTGATCTGCTCGACCCCGAAGAAAGAGATCTGTGCAAAAAGAGGATTACTCTGCGGTATCCAGGCAAAGATCTGGACTCCCCCCTGGACTTTCGGGTGCTGACAAAAGAGGGGATAGAGGTATTTTTTTCCTTGGATACCAGCCTGATCAAAGACCTTTCCGGGGCCCCTGCAGGGCTGACGGTGATTGTCCATGATGTAACTGCACGTAAAAAAATGGAGGAGGCTCTGCGCAGGAGCGAAGAAGAGCTGCGCAAGGCCGACAGGAATAAAGATAATTTCCTCAGCATGCTCTCACATGAATTGAGAAACCCTCTTGCGGCGATTACAGCCGGCATTTCGCTGCTTGAAATGTCCGAAGATAAATTTCAGTTGGAGAAGGTAAAGGGGATTATCAAACGGCAGAACCGGCAGCTGTGTAAACTTGTCGATGATCTGCTGGATCTGACCCGGATCACCCGGAATGTCATCGAGCTAAAAAAAGAGAACATAGATCTCAGGGATGTGGTGATCAACACGGCAAAGGATCACGCAAGCTTTTTTGAGGATAAAGGCATTCATTT
>CAZQVX010000176.1:1209-3590 GCA_964596845.1 uncultured Syntrophomonadaceae bacterium
GTCTCGCTGGATAGGCATGATAACGGCGGCCTCGGCCTGGGGCTCTCCATTGTCCGGCAGATCACCGAAATGCACGGCGGCACTGTTACTGCAGAAAGCGGGGGTCCGGGCCAAGGATCGCTTTTTAAGTTGCGTTTACCCGTTAACATGTGACCGGTTAAGCGGTCCCAGGTGGTATCTTTAAAATCGTTTTTTTGAAATGAGAAATTTTACCCGCCAAGTATTGACGCAGTGGCCAAAAACTTGGTTTGACAAAGGCGGCGGCCCGTGCTAAAATCTGCCGTAGACTTATATGCACCGCTCGAAGAGGGCTGACAAAGCCGGCTCGCTTTTTACCCGGATCCGGCTGCCGGCTTCGGCGAGTCCCTGCAGGAAGGGGTAAAAAAATGTACGCTATAATCGAAACCGGCGGCAAACAGTACCGGGTGGAGAAAGGCAAACCGGTGCGCGTAGAGAAACTGCCGGCGGACAAGGGAGAAGAAGTTGTTTTTGACCGCGTTTTACTTTACAGTGACGGTGCAGAAACGAAAATCGGCGGTCCATATATTGAAAACTGCCGGGTAAAGGGTAAGGTTACGGTTCAGGGGCGCGGGCGCAAGATTGTAGTCTTCAAGTTCAAGCCGAAGAAAAATTATCGCCGCAAGCAGGGTCACCGGCAGCCATTTACAGAGGTGCTGGTTAAAGAGATCGAGGTGGCGGCAAACTGATGATCACCTGCTGGACTTACTGCAGGCGGGGGAGGTGTAGAAATGGCTCATAAAAAAGGCGGAGGCAGTTCTCGCAACGGACGCGACAGCAAGGCCAAGCGTCTGGGGGTAAAAAGATACGGCGGCCAGATGGTCACAGCCGGAAGTATCCTCATCCGCCAGCGAGGCAGCCGCATTCATCCCGGGGCCAATGTCGGCAAGGGTAAGGATGATACACTTTTTGCCACGGTTGACGGCGAGGTTGTTTACGAATACGACCGCCGCGCCAAAAAACAGGTCAGTGTTTACCCGCTGGAAGACGAAGCGGTTGTTTAAAACGCCCGGGGGATTCCCCGGGTTTTTTTTATCGGGTGCGGGGGTGTTTGGAAGATTTTTGTCGATGAAATCTGGCTTGAAGTAAACGGCGGCAGGGGGGGCAGCGGTGCGGTTTCCTTCCGCCGCGAAAAGTATATCCCCCGGGGCGGACCCGACGGTGGTGACGGCGGCAGCGGTGGAAATGTTTTTCTGGTGGCGGATCCCTCCAGGCAGAGCTTTCTCGATTTGCGCTACCGGCGCCGCCAGAGGGCTTCGAATGGGGCTAACGGCGGCACCAGTAACAGGCATGGGCGGCGCGGTGCCGACCTTCTTATCCCCGTCCCCCAGGGGACCCTGGTTCGCGATGCGCAGAACCGCCTGCTGGCCGATCTGACTCTTCCGGGGCAGAAAGTAAAAGTGGCGGCCGGGGGAGCAGGCGGCCGCGGCAACAGGCGTTTCGCCACCTCACGTCACCAGGCGCCCCGCCATGCCGAGAAAGGCCTGCCGGGTGAGGAGCAAAAAATATACCTGGAGCTTAAGCTGCTGGCTCAAGTTGGGCTGGTCGGGTTTCCCAATGCCGGCAAATCAACACTGCTGGCGCGCATCTCCGCGGCTCGCCCCAAGGTGGCCGATTATCCTTTTACCACCCTGACCCCGCAGCTCGGGATTGTGGAACTGGAGGGCGGAGAGAGTTTTGTTGCCGCCGATCTGCCAGGCCTCATTACCGGCGCTCACCGCGGTGCAGGCCTGGGGCACCGTTTCTTGCGGCATGTTGAGCGCAACCTGCTGCTTCTGCTCATCATTGACCTTTCACCGGGGGCCCAACCCGATCCTGTGGAGGCCTATACCGGGCTCACCAGAGAGCTCGAGCTCTACAGCGAACAGCTGGCGGGCTACCCCAGGATCATCGCCGGCAACAAGATTGATCTGCCGGGAGCGGCGGAGAACCTGGCCCGGTTAAGGAGCGCCGTTGATAAAGAGGAAAGAAGGCCGGTAGAGGTGCCGGCCATTTCTGCGGTAACAGGCGCCGGGGTGAAAGAGCTTACCTACCACCTTGCGGCAGAGGTAAAACGCCTCGCCGCGCTCACTCAAGCCGGGCCCGGGATGGATGAGACGATTATCAGGCCGGAGCCCCTGGTGCAGGAAAAATCTTTTGTCATCGAAAAAATAGATGATTGCTACCGGGTCCGCGGCGCCCGCATCGAGATGGTGGCGGCGCGGACTGATTTTGAAAATGAAGAATCGCTGCAGCGGTTTCAGCGCTATTGCCGGCGCAGCGGCCTGGAGACGGAATTAAAAAGAATGGGGATCAAAGAAGGAGATACGGTCTGCATCGGCGAAGAAGAATTTTACTATGATTCATGAAATATGAAGAGGAGT
>CAZQVX010000177.1:0-3560 GCA_964596845.1 uncultured Syntrophomonadaceae bacterium
GAAGGGTGGATGCGCCCCAGAAGGCCGCCACCAGAACCAGCGCCAGGTCCGCTTTTAGTTGAATTTTCATTTGAACTCTACCTGCCATGATCGGATTTGGACAATAATAAGGGCTTTCGCGCAAGTTCAAGGCAATTCCTGCAGTAGGGGGGCAGGGGGGCCGCAGGGACCCGCGAGACCGGGTTTAGCCGGGATCTAACCCGGATTTACCGGGTTAATTTAAAAGGGAAAGGCCCGGACGCCCCTGCCTGGCGATGGACGACGGCAAAGGGGCCTGGAGCAGGAATTAAAAGGCAGGCAGCGAATAGCTGATCAGCGGGGGAATGCGGTTGAAGAAACAATATGGATGCCTGCAAAGGGGATTGCGCCAGTGTTGGGAAACGACTATCGGAGAGGGCAGCTTCACCTCTTCCTGATCTCAGCTTTAACCCTGATGCTGCTGGCAGGGGGCCTGTACCTTTTCGTCTATCCGCAGGCCACGGCGGCGCTCGATGGGCTGCATCGGGAACAGTCGAAAAACCAAGAATTAAACTACGCACTCGATGCCCTGAACAGCCGGTACGAAGAGCTGCAGAGAAAATATGACGGGCTGCTCCAAGAGAAAAAAGAGCTGGAAGACCGGCTGAAAGGCGGGGAAGCGCCCGACGGCGCCGCAGGGCGCCCCACGGCCTACCTGACCATCGACGACGGCCCGGACAAGTATGCGCCGCAGATCTTGCAGATCCTGAAGGAATATAATGTGCCGGCCACGTTTTTCGTCATCGGCCGAAACAATTCCGGGGACGAACATATCTACAGGCATATCGTGGAGCAGGGCCACAGCCTGGGCAACCATACCATGACCCACAACCTGAAAGGGATCTATCAATCAAAGGACACCTTTATGGGCGATTTGCTGCGCCTGGAAGACCTGCTGGCGCAGGAGGCGGGAGTCAGGCCGGACATCGTCCGGTTCCCCGGGGGATCGAGCAACACTATCGCCTCCCCCGGCGTCCTGAAAGAGATAATTGCCGAACTAAAAGCTCGCGGCTATGATTATTATGACTGGAATATTTCCACCGGAGACTGCAATTCCGGCCTGACAGCGGCGCAGCTGGTGGCCAATGTGGTCGGTCAGGCAGACAGCCGGCCCGGGAAGGATCTGGTCGTCCTGATGCATGATACTTATGTCAACCACGCTACCGTGGAGGCGCTGCCGCAGATCATCAGGGAACTGCGGATGCGGGGCTACAGCTTTGCCGCCCTTAAAAAGGGCGCCATCAGCATGAAACACCGCTGAGCCTGCCGGCCCGGCCCCGGGCGCCGGGTTTAATCATTGATCGCAAGGAGGAGATCCGCATTGCCGGAAATTGAAAGGCTGGTTTCACAGCTGACCCTGGAAGAGAAGGCCGCGCTGTGCTCGGGCGTCAGCAACTGGGAGACGACGCCCATCAAGAGGCGGGGCATCCCGGCGGTGATGATGACCGACGGGCCGCACGGTCTACGCAAAGAGGATGATCGGGGCAAGGGCGCGCTGAAAAATAGCCTGCCTGCCACCTGCTTTCCCACTGCGGTGACCCTGGCCTCTACCTGGGATCCCGAACTGGTGGCCGGGGTGGGCCGGGCCATCGCCGAAGAGTGCCTGGATCAGGGGGTCTCCACAGTCCTGGGCCCGGGCGTGAATATCAAGCGGACGCCGCTGTGCGGGCGCAATTTCGAGTATTACAGCGAAGATCCTTTCCTGGCCGGCGAGCTGGCCGCCGCCTTCATTCGGGGAGTCCAGGAAAAGGGGATCGCCGTATCGCTGAAGCATTATGCCGCCAACTCCCAGGAATACCGCCGGATGACGATCAGTTCCGAAGTCGATGAGCGGGCCCTGCGGGAGATCTACCTGAAAGCCTTCGAAATCGCCGTGAAAAAAGCAGCACCCGCCACGATCATGTGCAGCTATAACCTGATCAACGGGGTTCATGCCGGCGACAGCAAATGGCTGCTCTGGGACATCTTGAGGGAGGAATGGGGCTTTGAAGGGATCGTCATCTCGGACTGGGGCGCGGTCAACGACCGGATCAAGGGGCTCATCGCCGGGCTGGACCTGGAGATGCCCACATCCGACGGCGCCCTGGACCGGCAGATCTTGAAGGCCGTGGAATCAGGCGAACTCCATGTCAGCTGCCTCAACGACGCCGTCAGGCGAATCCTTCGCTACGTGCTTAAGCACGCGAAGACAGCAGAGCGGGCGGGCGCTTTCAGGGCCGACTACGAAAAACACCACACCCTGGCCCGCAAAGCGGCGGCTGAAGGAGCGGTCCTGCTGAAAAATGAGAAGGGGCTTCTGCCGCTTAACGCAGAGGCAAACTTTGCCGTCATCGGGGCCCTGGCGGGGACGCCCCGCTACCAGGGCAGCGGCAGCAGCCGGGTGAACCCCAAAAACCTGGTCAGCTTCTGCGACTGCCTGGATGCACAGGGCATAGCCTACACCTATGCTCCGGGCTATACCATGCAAGGCGACGGCTATTCGGCAGAGGCGATCGCCCGGGCGGTGGAAGCAGCCCGGGCTAAAGAGTATGTTCTCGTTTTCGCCGGGCTCACCGACGAATATGAGTCCGAAGGTTTCGACCGTACCCACCTGGAGATGCCCCGGGGGCATAATGAGCTTATTTCCGCCCTGGGTCAGATCTCGGAACGCGTCATCGTGGTGCTCAGCTGCGGGGCTCCTGTAGAAATGCCCTGGCTGGACCGGGCCGGCGCCCTCCTTAACCTCTACCTGGGGGGCGAAGCGGGGGCCGAGGCGGCCTTTGATCTCATTTTCGGCCGGACGAACCCCTCGGGTAAACTGGCCGAGACCTTCCCGCACCGCCTGGAAGACTGCCTGGCGGCCAAATACCACGGCATGGGCCCGAAAAGAGTCCATTACCGGGAGAGCATCTTCGTCGGTTACAGATATTACGACAGCGCCAAGAAAGATGTGCTCTTCCCCTTCGGCTGCGGCCTCTCCTACACCAGCTTCGCTTATTCTAATCTGAAACTGAGCGCCGGGGTTATCAGCGAAAACGAGGCGCTCAGCATCAGCCTCAACATTAAGAACACCGGGGATCGTGACGGCGCGGAGGTGATCCAGCTTTACGTAAGGGATCCCGCCGCCACCCATTTCGTCCCCGAGAAGGAGCTCAAAGCTTTTCATAAGGTATCCTTGAAAAAAGGCGAGCTTAAGACGGTGACCCTCAGTTTAACGAGAGATGCTTTTGCCTTCTACAATGTCCACAGCAGGGACTGGTGGGTGGAAAGCGGAGATTTTGAAATCCTCGTGGGAACCTCCTCCAGGGATATCAGGCTCCGGGGGACGGTCCGGGTGGAAGCGGCGGAGGCGGAAATAGCAGATGAGCGGGAAAAAGCGCCGGTTTATTACTCCCTGGCCGGTGCAGCAAAGATCCCCCTGGAGCAGTTTGAAGCGCTCCTGGGCAGAAAAATTGCCCCGGAAGCTCCCTTCAAAAAAGGAGAGCTCGACCTCAACAGCACCGTGGGAGACCTGGGCATAAGCCCCTTCGGCAGGTTTTTCAAATGGGCGGTGGCAAAATTCG
>CAZQVX010000178.1:0-3558 GCA_964596845.1 uncultured Syntrophomonadaceae bacterium
GTTGTGGCAATTGCTTTTTTGCAAGGGTTCCCCTCCGGCAGCGAATCGGCTAATTTCTGTTTACGGGATGTCTCGCGCACGATGAGAAAACGCCAGCATTGATTGTTTTTCCACGAAGGGGCCATACCGGCGGTGCGCAGCAGCTTCTGCAACATCTCATCGGATACCGGATCCGCGGTATATTTACGGATGCTGCGCCTGCCTTCCAGCGCTTCATAGATCTCCATCTCCAAACTACCTCCTTCTTAATATTCAGAAACGGGTGTTAATTAGAAAATAAAACATCTGCTATTCCCGGTCCAGGGCAAAGGCGATCTTTCCGGCAGCGCTGTCAACGCGAATGACTTTGACGCGGATGGGATCGCCAAGCCGGTAAGTCTTGCGGGTACGCTCTCCGATTACGGCGGCTGCATTTTCCTGGTAGACGTAGTAATCGTCGTCAAGGTCGCTTAAGGGGATCATCCCTTCTACGGTATTCTCCAGCTCTACAAAGAGACCAAAATTCGTCACTCCGTTGATGATTCCAGGGAAGACTTCACCCAGTTTTTCCACCATGTATTCAGCTTTTTTGATATCCTCGCTGGCCCGCTCTGCCTCCATCGCCTCCCGCTCCCTTTCTGAAGCATGTTCGGCAATTGCCGGCAGGCGCGACTGCAAAATAGATTGCCGCTTTTCGGTAAGTCCCCCGGGAGTCAGTGATTCCTTCAACAGCCGATGCACCACCAGGTCGGGATAACGCCTGATGGGCGCGGTAAAATGGCAATAGTAACGCGAAGCCAACCCGAAATGGCCCTCGTTTGCAATGCTGTAACGGGCCTGCGGTAGTGAGCGCAGCACAAGGTAACGGATCAAAACCTCTGCGGCCCGGCCGCGAGATTTCTCCAGAAGCAACCTCAGGTGATGCGGTTTAAACTGGCGCGTTTCAGCAGCGGTTTCATCACCGAGCCGTAACAAGGTTTCGCGCAGAGCAGCCAGTTTTTCATCTGTCGGTACAGCGTGAATCCGGTAGATCAGCGGCAGCTTCTCCCGGGCGAAATGAGCGGCCACAACCTCATTAGCCAGGATCATAAACTCCTCAATGAGTGATTCGGAGCGGCCCTGAAGGCGCCGCTTTATTTCGGTGACCTTTCCGGCCTTGTCAAGAATAAACTGCGGTTCGGGGATGTCGAGATCGAGAGCGCCTCGCCTCAGACGTTTCTGTCTCAGCAGTGCCGCCAGACGATCCATCTGCTCCAACATCTCGCCGGGGGCTGCCCCCTCGCTATCTACCCATTTTTCACCAGCCAGATGTGCCTCCACCTGGGGGTAGGTGAGCCGCCGGGCCACTCGCACCAGGCTGGGCGTGAACCGGTATCCCTGCAAGTCTCCCGCAAAGGTGAGGTCAATGAACGCACTCACCGCCAAACGGTCTTCTCCCGCCTTCAGGCTGCAAAGGTTCTCTGAGAGTAGCGGCGGAAGCATATGCACGGCCCGGTCAACGAGGTAGGTACTGGTGCTCCTTTTGAGCGCCTCCTTATCCAGGGGCTTTCCCTCATAAACATAATGTGAAACATCGGCGATATGCACGCCCAGGCGGTAACCCTCCTCCGGAAGCAGTTCCAGGGAAACAGCGTCGTCAAAATCCTTCGCCTCAACACCGTCAATGGTCACCATAAAGAGGTTGCGCAAGTCGGCGCGTTTCTCTTCAGAAGCGACCTGCAGGATCTCTGCTTCGGAAGGTAAGGTGTTCAGCTCTTTTAAGGCCCGCGTCGGAAATTCACCGGGCACCTTGTGCCGCCGGTCGAAGAGCAGTTGATCCGTCCCCGGATCGCCCGGCATCCCCATCCGCTCCACCAGGTGGCCTCGAGTCAAACGGTCACCTTTTTGCCAGGAATCGAACCTGATCATAACCTTCTCTCCGCGGCGGGCTTCTTTTAAACCGCGTGAAAGGGTTACCTCCCGGCCAAAACGGCTGTCGTCAGGAACGACATAGTAGCATTTGCCACGCCGCTCCAGAGTCCCTACCAGCCCCCCGCAGCCGCGCTTCAACACCTCGATCACTTCCCCTTCAGCTCTGCGCCGGCGTCTGCCTGAAGAGGTCAGGCGCACCACCACCCGATCGCCGTGCACGGCCCCGCTGAGGGCGCCGGGATTAATAAAGATATCCTCTCCGCCGGTTTCAGGCCGGAGAAAGGCATACCCGCGCCGGTTTCCTTCCAAAACCCCGGTGACACAGCTCGGACGCCGGGGCGATGAGTTCTTTCTCTTTTTATGTGTCATTAAGAATACTACAACCCCAAATCAGCAGATATCGACTGCATCGCTTCCAGACTGAGGGCGATGAAACGCTCCAGGGTCAAGCCCAGCTCACTGCAACTCTCAATCTGTCCCCGGTCCGCGCCGCGGGCAAAGCTCTTTTCTTTAAAGCGGTTCAGCACAAATTCTACATCGATAGCTGCAAGTTTTTTCTGCGGATGGATCAAAGCTGCCGCCACCAGCAGCCCGGTAACGGGATCGGCGGCATAAAGAGCCTTGTCAAAAAGGCTTTGCCTCTCTACCCCGAGCATCTCATTATGTGCTTTGACCGCATGGATCAACTCTGCCGGCAAGCCCTTTTCCTCCATTATCTGCGCCCCGAGAAGTCCGTGCTGTTCGGGCTGATCCACGGTTTTATCATAATCGAGATCATGGAGCAAGCCGGCCAGCGCCCAGAGTTCCTCGTCCTGGCCCAGTTCGCCGGCCAGGCGGCGCATGACCGCCTCCACCGCCAGCATATGTTTGATGAGGTTTTTCGTCTTGACCTGCTGCTTGACCAGGGCTAAAGCTTCTTCACGTTCCATCTGTTTCTCCTCCAAATTATTACTATTATGCTAACATGTTTACATTATACCCCCGGAAGGGGCAAAATAAAAGAAGCGGGGTCTATTCCCCCGCGTCTGAGCATCCTTATACGCCGCTGTCTGCTGCTTCCGTTACTATAAGCTGCCCTCGCCGCCTGCATTAAAGGACAACGGAGAGCCGGTATACCCCGCCTTTGACGACCGCCCGCGAATAATGTATTTTATCGCAAGATTGTCAGTACAATAGTAAAAAGCATAAAGGTTATAGCCAGGCCGGTTGTTACCCGACCGAGGATATCATCAAGGCCTTTTTTCTTGCCGAAAAGACTCTGCGCACCGCCCTCAATAACACCTAAGCTGGCGCTCCGGCCTGATTGAAGAAGCACAGTCACGATAAGGCCGACGCAGATAAGAATATAGAAGCCTGTTAATATCTTTATCAGCAAACAGTCCACCCCCGCTCCAAAACTAAGGCTGATTCATTCTAACATAAAACATGGATCCCGGCAAACAGCGCTATTTATTAAAAATAGTCCGGCCGGCGAAGCTGCCGCCTGGGCCGAGCAGCTCCTCAGCATGCAGCAGCCGGTTGTATTTGGCTACGCGATCCACCCGCGATGGAGCGCCCGTTTTGATCATTCCCGCCCGCACTGCCACTGCGAGGTCAGCGATAAAGCTGTCATCGGTCTCACCGGAACGGTGTGAGATGATGGCGCCGTACCCGGAGCGGTGGGCCAAA
>CAZQVX010000179.1:0-3534 GCA_964596845.1 uncultured Syntrophomonadaceae bacterium
CTTTTACCGCATAATATTATTTAACAAGTGCAATCCCCGCATTGGTTTCCGGGAACCGCCGGCGCCACAGAAAACCCCTTGCGGAAACCTGTATGGTAATCAATCACCTTACCGCTTACATAAGGCGCAATCGCCTTCTCGTATATAAACTTAAGCCCGGACACCTCTTCAACAAGATCTTTTTCTCCATCAATTGACTCTTCCAGAGTCATCCCGAAGCGGGGCCCACCTCACCCCATACCGCTCACGTACAGACGGATTGCGATGGCCTCACTGTTTTCACGCTGCATAATCTCTTTAAACTCTGCCGCCGCTTTTTCTGAAACCGTCAGCATAGTCTGACCTCCCTTCTTTAACTTATTGTTTAAAGTATAATTTTCTACTATGCCTGTCCATAACCTTACTTAACCTGTCTCCAAACCAAATCGTCTGCAACATTTTATCCCGCCGACAGTTAAATATCAAGCCCGAAGTCAGCATATAAATGATCGAGGCGCATCTTTGATACTATTTTACCAAAGCTATCCCGGCGGACCAGGCTCTATCCAGGTGTCTCAGATAGTATTATTCAGTAATGCCGTCTAACATCTGGGAAAAGGGGTCTCTAAAACGTGGCTTCCCCTCGTAAATTAAGAGTGATCGTAATCCATCCCTGGCTATGGCCGCTTCTGGCGCTGCCGGCGCTGTTAATTATTGCAACGGCAGTCCCCACCCTTTCCCCATCCGCCGTTCCGATATCTCTCTACTACGGCAGCCCTTTGAAAGGGATCACCATAGCTATTGATCCGGGACATGGAGGAATGGATTCAGGCGCCCATTTTGAGTCTTTGGTCCTGGAGAAGGAAATTGTGCTGGAGATCGGACTGTCTCTGCGCCGTCTGCTGGAGCAGGCGGGAGCCCGGGCAGTGCTCACCAGAGAGAAGGACGAGGATTTAGGCCGCTATTTCCCCAATGAAACCCTGCCTCTCCACCGCCGCGATATCCGAGGCCGGGTCAACCTGATCAATGCGTCAGGAGCCAACATCGCTCTCAGTCTGCATATTAACTCCATTTATGACAGCAGCGTCAGGGGGCCCATCACCTTTTACGTCGGTGAAGACGGAGAAAGCAAACGCCTGGCCGAGGCCCTCCAGAAAAACCTCAACTCTATTTTCAGTAACGAGGTCAAACCGGGGCAGCTAATGCATCAGCATCCGCAGGAAAGCAACGCTTACTATATTCTCAACGAAACCGATATGCCCACAGCTTTGCTGGAAATTGGTTTTATGAGCAGTCCTGATGACCGGAAGCTGCTCACCGAAAAACAGTTCCAAAAAAAAATCGCCCGGTCGATATTCTTAGGCGTGGTGGAGTATATCTACAGTCAGCCGGAGGAAGAGTCACTTATCCCGGAAATAGATGATAATTCATGAGCCGCAGTTTCTTACTGCTTCTGCTCCAGGTAGAGGCAGAGCGGCAGTCCTGATTCTTTCCACTCCGTTGCCGCCTCCACCCCGATATAACGGTAATGCCAGGGTTCATACTTGTAACCTGTTATATCCTGGGTGCCCTCAGAATAACTCATAGCAAAGCCGAAATTGTGGGCGTTTTCCGCCAGCCAGGCATGCTGCTCTGCACCGGCAGCGGTATCGGTGTTGAAGTCGAGCGTTGTCCCTAACTGGTGCTCCGACTGTCCCGCCCGGGCGCTAAAAGTATTGGCCTTTTTCTCTCCGTACTTCCCGGCATAGTCGCTAAAAAGTCTCACCTGCGTATCGTAGCTGCGATATGCGGAGGTCACGGTGAGGCGCACACCTTCTTCGCCGGCTGCCGTCCACATCTCCTTCAGGTACTCCAAAGGCTCGCGGCGCAGGTAGTAATTCCCCCCCCGCCGGTCAGGATGAACAATCTTCGCAGGGATCTGCTCTAGATCAGTGGGAGCGAAACGGCCCAGAGTGGTCTGCTTGGTTACCAGGGCAAACAGATCACTCCCGTCCACAGGTTCCAGGGGAGCAGGCGGCGGGACAGACGGTGATTTTTCCGGATCGGGTGCGTCGGGGCGGGGATCCACATCTCCCCCATCCGGTTCGGGCGCATCGAGTTGCGGGTTTTCCTCCAATCCGGGCGGCCTGGGAAGCGGTTTGGGATCCGGCTCAGGCTCCTTTGCCGGAGGCGATGATTCATCGCTTTCCGGATCCGCCGGGTCCGGTCCCGCCTGAGCAAAGAGGAGATCAGGATGGTAAATATAAATTGAAAGGGTGACCACCAGTGCCGCGCAAAGTATAAATGCCGCTGCGCGTTTTATTTTTTCTATCCTTTTCAGCTTACGCTTCCGCCTGGCCATCTGCCTTCGCCTGCTTTCGGTCAATTGCTGCTGCGCTGATCCATTTCGACGTTTATTTTCTTGATCCCTGTTTTTTCGACGAATTAATTATTTATTTACGCACTATCATTGACCCTATTTAGCCGGTATATACCCGGCAATAAAGATGAATTAAAACCTGGGGGCGCACTGAGAAAGGGGCGGCCGGCGCCGCCCCTTGGTTTGAAATGGTTAACTGGAGTTGTTTACACCGAAGCGCTGCGTCCGGCAGAAGCTTTTGCCTTTCCGGAGCGCCCGATGAGGATACCTACAACGAGAATGATCAGCAGAGAAACCAGCCAGATGGCCAGAAGCAGCCAGCTGACCTTGGTAAATCCGGGTTGCAGTTCACCGCTGATCCCGCTGCCCATCTTCTCAAGGCCGGGCATGATCTTTTCGATAATACCGCTCTTGAGTTCATCGATACCACCCAGCACATCGGTACGGATACCGCTGACTACCAGGCCCAGGCCGTCGCTGACGCCCGGATCGCCGCCGGGGTTGGGGCTGAATTCGGGATTGGCCAGGCCGTGGCTGATCTTGGTCAACCCTTCGATGATCCCCGATTCGCCGGTAGCGGCTTCAGTCTTGTTGAATCCGGCCAGTATTTCGCTTAGGCCCGGGATCATCTGATCGTCCATGCCGGCCTTTATTTCCTTCATGCCGGGGATCACCTGGTCTTTCAAGCCCGCACCAATAGCTGTCAAGCCGGGAACCATCTGGTCAAATCCGCCCAGCATATCACCTATACCGGGGCTGACCTGTTCGGCAAGACCGCTGCGAATTGCAGCAATGCCGGGAGCCAGTTGAGTATCAACCGCACCCTTAAGCGTCCCCAAACCGGGCACCACACTCCCGGTAATACCGCTCAGAACAAGGCCCGTTCCGGGAGCCAGTTGAGTATCAACCGCACCCTGCAGCGTTTCTAAACCGGGCACGACAATTCCTGTAATGCCGCTCAGGATAAGGCCCGTTCCAGGCGCCAGCTGAGTATCAACCGCACCCTTAAGCGTCCCTAAACCGGGCACTACCTCACCTGTAATGCCGCTCAGGATAAGGCCCGCGCCAGGCGCCAGCTGAGTATCAACCGCACCCTTAAGCGTCCCTAAACCGGGCACTACCTCACCTGTAATGCCGCTCAGGATAAGGCCCGCGCCAGGCGCCAGCTGAGTATCAACCGCACCCTTAAGCGTCCC
>CAZQVX010000180.1:0-3521 GCA_964596845.1 uncultured Syntrophomonadaceae bacterium
GTAAGCAGAGCTGTTTACGATCGGTGAGCCGCCGTAGGCCTGTCCGCCGCAAGACTCCATCAAGTTCTGATTAACAGCAGTAATGATTATTCATGCACCCCTGGGGCAATACCGGCATAGAATATTTGCATACAATCTTTATGCAGAGGGGATGCATGAAATGAGCATACAAGCCATAATCGACGCAGCACAGTCCGGCGATACGGTCAATATACCCCCAGGGATTTACTCCGAGCAGCTGCTGATCGACAAACCGCTCACCCTGGTCGGTCCTGACCCGGCGATGGGAGAGGCCGTCGTAGACGCAGCCGGCATGGCGGCTCTCCCCACCTTGCTCGTGACCTCCAGCCAGGTTACAGTCAGGCTGATCACTTTTCAGGATGGGCCCGGGCAGGGGATTCGCGTGGGGACTGCTGCTTATCCCAACCTGGAGGAAGTTCTGATCGAAAATTGCATTGTCAAGGGCCACAACCTGTCGGGGATCATGAATATTAACAGCTCAGCAATGGATGTTGTGGGGAACCTTATCGAGAACAACGGCGCTATTTCCAGCTTCGAGCGGGCCGGCATCTTCCTGCGGCCTCACGGAAAGATGCGGATAGCTAATAACCGCGTCCGCGCCAATAACGGCGACGGGGTGTATGCCGAAGGGAGCAACGCGGGCCTCCTCATCGAAAACAACACCATCGAGGATGAAAGTTTCAGCGGTATAACCCTGGCCTGGGACGAGCAAAACGTTGCTATAGAGGGCAATACTATCAGCAGATGCGGTTCGCTCACCGATGAGCTTAAAGGCGGCATCATTATCATCCAATCGATGGCCGAAAGGATCACCGGGAATACCATAGACAGTTGTAATCAAAGGGGGATCATGTGGGGTTGGGTTCCCTCGACAGGCCCCGCACCGGCGAACATTCTCATCTCCGCCAACAGGATCAGCCGCAGTTCTTTTGATGCAATCTATCTTTTTTCCCAGGGGCCGGGCAGTTTTATCCCCCCGGATCCCTTTCCCCTAAAACCGCTGATCAGCAACAATAACCTTTCAGAAAACAACAGAGCCGGGGTTTTTATTAGTAATAACTTTGAGAGCAGTCCTCATGGTAACGCCGATCCCCATCTGGATTGCAACGATATCCAGGGTAATGACTGGGGGGCCTTTAATGCGACCACAACAATTGTCAATGCGGTGAACAACTGGTGGGGGGACAGTTCCGGGCCTTTCCATCCGGTGTTAAACCCGGGCGGCACCGGGGACGCGGTAAGCGACAACATCGACTTTGTCCCCTGGTGTGTGCTGCCTCCTACCATAGAGGTAGACTGCATCAGGGCTGTAAAAGTATACTGGTCCTGCAAGAAACCCCGGGTCAACGAGGAGATCATAGATGTTTCAGAAATTGCGGTCGGGGATCTTATTAGCGCCCAATGTGACCAGGTTGACCTCATGGATGATGAGCTGCATCACATTGCAGTTAAAAAAATACCGGGGGCAGATCGGGTCCGGGTAAGTTTTTATTTTAGATACAGGGCAAGATTTATGGACAGTGCAGGCTTGAAGGTAGTGTGGAGCCGCCCTGTTTTTCACGAGGAGATTTATTCTGTGCCGCCGCTGGTGGAAGATCGGCGTATTCAGGCAGTTGCCGATGTATACCTGAAATGCCTGGAATGCTTTGTTTCCGGCCCGCAGCAGGTAACCTGCTGCATCGGTACGTTAATACTGCTCCAGCTTGTCTCTCCGGTACAACTGTTGGTGCCCACTTACGGTTTTTGTCCCGACCCCGACTATTGTACAGCAGTACAGGACACTTGTCCGGGTTTCAACCCTTTTTACCCGCCATATCTGCTCTAGTAAGCGCTCAAAGGCGGCCGCTTTCATCCGGCTTTGCCGGCAGGGGTCAGACCGGCGGCGATTGGCCCCAATCATTATCTCTAAACCGCCGGGCAATTTCCCGCAAGTAGAAGACAAATACAGCCAGGGGGGCGGCAATGAGCACCGCCGCCGCGGCATAAACACTCAGATCCCAACCGTTCATTTACAGCGCCTCCTTTACAGCGCCCGGGGCGCCTTTTTTTCCCCAGAACTGTCCGATAAGGAAAGTTAGCAGGACGAAGGGTGGGATAAGGAAAATACCGTACTCCTGCCAGAGCTCCACAGTGCGCCCGCCGATGTGCAGCGACAGGACCATGGTCCCCCAATCTTCCGAATAGCGGCCCACTGCGGTAATGAGCAGGTAGTAGGCGATGGTGCCGAAAAAACCGGTGGCTGTAGCCAGACTGCCGCTCAGTTTTCTTTTTGGCAGTTTTAGAAATACAGCGGCATAGAGGGGTATGAGGACGGTGTTGATAAGGATACTCGCCTGAAATACCCACACGCCCATGATTCGCTCAAAATAGAAGGAGAGAGCCACTGATACCACGGCAGAGATGATCACCGCTCGTCTGGTGTAGGATACCAGTTTTTGCGGGGAAAGATCAGGCTTAAACAGCGGGCGGTAGAGGTCGTAGACCAGGTTTCCCGAGGAGACAAGGAAGTACGAATCTGCTGTAGACATCGCCGCCGCCAGCACTCCGGCCAGAAAGAGGCCGATAAGACCTGGGGGCAGGTAATGCGCCACTACGGCCATAAGTGCCTGGTTGGCATGGGGCTCACCTATTATTCCCAGGCCCACCGCCGCGACGGCGGCCAGGCCCAACATGCAGCAGGCGAACTCGTAAGCGGTCCAGATGGGGGTGCTGATGAGAAGCGATCGCCGCGCATCCTGCGGGGTCCGGGAAGCGAATATGCGCTGCAGAAAAGCTGGTTCGCAGAGCACTGCCAGTGAAGTGAGGGCATAGGCGGCGATGACTCCGGCTGTGAGATAGCCGCCCGAGGGCGAAAAGTAATACCAGGGATCCTCACCCAGATAGGCGGTCAGGCCGCTGTGAATACCGTTGAAGCCGCCAAGATCCGTCCAGCAGATCACCAGGGCGATGCCCAGCGATACCGCCATGATGGTGAACTGGAACATATCCGTTACAGCTACAGCCCAAAGGCCCCCGGTAAAGGTGTAAATAACCACAATTACCGCGGCGATAAGCACTCCCATCCAGAAGGGTATTTTGAAAAGGAGACCCAGGATAAAACCCATCCCCATCATCTCCATGGTGTTGATGGAGTAGAAGAAAGAGCAGCAGGCGGATATGGATCCGGCAAAATTGCCGTAGCTGCTGCGGATAAGGTCGACAAAGGTATTGCCGTCCATTTCACGGAACCTGGGGGCCAGGAAGGCCATGAGCAGATAAAGCCCCGTATAGGGGAGGGCATAGGCAAAAAAACCGGTGACTCCTTCAAAGAAACCGATCTCGGAGGTGCCGAAAAGGGTGTCCAGGCCGTAAAAGGTGGAGACAAGTGTGCCCACCAGCAGGGGCATGGTCAGCCCTTTTGAAGCCAGAAAAAAGTCTTCAAAGCTGTGCTGTTTCTTGCGAAAAAAAAGACCCACGGCAATGACGGCCGCCAGGTAGATAAAAATAATGGCCCAATCGAG
>CAZQVX010000181.1:0-3490 GCA_964596845.1 uncultured Syntrophomonadaceae bacterium
GCCAGAATCCCTCTTTCGCGCAAAGTCTCACTGAACTCCCCCGCCTCCATCTTCTTCAGCCCGACTACAATAATATTGGTATCCACCTGGCCCGGATCCAGTTCAGCCCCCGGCATCTCTGCCAGCCTCTCGGCCAGGTATTTGGCGTTGGCATGATCTTCAGCCAGTCTCTCGACCATCGTCTGCAGGGCTACAATCCCCGGTGCTGCGATGATCCCGGCCTGACGCATCCCGCCGCCGAGACGTTTGCGCCACCGCCGCGCCCGGGCAATCCATTCCCGTGAACCGGCGATAACTGAGCCCACAGGGGCGGCCAGACCCTTGGAGAGGCAGATCTGGATGGAATCGGCGCAGGCGGCAAAGTCGGATGCAGGCACCCCCGCAGCGACAGCCGCATTGAAAATACGCGCCCCGTCAAGATGCACCGGGATACCGTGTTCCCGGGCCACGCTGTATGTTTTCTCCATTATTTCCAGGGAAATTATAGCTCCCCCGGCGCGGTTATGGGTGTTCTCCAGGCATATAAGGGAGGTGGGCGGAAAATGAATGTTCTCGGCACGGACTGCTTCCCTGACCCGATGGGGCTCCATGGATCCCCTTTCGCCGCTGACAGTGCGAAATTGCACTCCCGCCAGCGCAGAGGCGGCACCCGCTTCGTAGTAGAAGATATGTGCCTCTTCTTCAATAATTACTTCAGTGCCCGGGCTGCAGTGCGCCAGAATGGAAACCTGGTTGCCCTGGGTGCCGCTCGTGACCAGAAGGGCGTCTTCTTTACCCAGCATCTCCGCAGCCAGTTCCTGCAAGCGGTTAACTGTGGGATCTTCGCCGTATACATCGTCGCCCAGCTCGGCCCCGGCCATGGCCCGGCGCATCTCGGCGGTGGGCTGCGTTACTGTGTCGCTGCGCAAATCGATCATGGTTCAGCCTCCTTAGATATTTGCTCGGTGTTATTTTACCACAGCCTGCACCAAAAGAATTATACAGCCGCATTGGGCTGGTTTCTTAGATGAACCGGTACGGTCCGCCGCCTCTTCGCCGCATTTTTTGGGCAAGCAAAAGCCCCCCCTTGCGGGAGGGCCGGTGCGCTTTTTGTTTAAAACCGGTCCAGCAGATCGGCGAGTGTGGGGCTCCCCAGCTCTTGCAGCTCATATCTCACGCGCAGGGCCGGCTTCTCGATACGCATGACCCGGCGCAGATCGATAGGGGTGGCGATGAGCACCAGTTCAGCATCAGAAGCGCTGATGGTCAGCTCGAGATCGCGAATCTGCTGCTCCCCGTAGCCCATGGCCGGCAGATAAGCGCCGATACCCGGGTACTTTTCAAAAACTGCCCGGATGGAGCCCACTGCAAAGGGCCGCGGATCCACCAGGGTGGCGGCGCCGTATTTTTTGGCTGCGATCATCCCTGCGCCGTAGCTCATCTCTCCATGGGTCAGGGTGGGCCCATCTTCCACCACCAGGACGCGTTTCCCCCTGATTCCGTTTTTCTCCTCAAGAAAGATGGGCGATGCGGCCTCTACGATGACAGCGCTGCTATTGGCCCGCTGAATGTTCTCCATGACAGTGCCGATGTTTTTTAAGCTGGCGGTCTCCTCTTTATTCACCACGATCACATCGGCAATGCGCAGATTGGTCTCTCCGGGATGATAGGTCAGTTCGTGGCCGGGCCGGTGGGGATCGACCAGGGTGATGTAGAGGTCAGCCGCATAAAAAGAGAAGTCGTTGTTTCCGCCGTCCCAGACAATCACGTCGGCCTCTTTTTCCGCTTCCTCCAGGATTAAGCCGTAGTCTACCCCGGCGTAGACCACCGTCCCACAGTCAAGGTGCGGTTCGTATTCTTCACGCTCTTCTATAGTGCACTTGTGCAGGTCCAGATCTTCGTAACAGCCGTAGCGCTGGCAGATCTGCTGGGCCAGATCTCCATAGGGCATGGGATGGCGGATCACCACCACCTTTTTGCCCTTCTCCTGCAGTATCTTGCAGACACGCCGCGTAGTCTGGCTTTTTCCCACCCCGGTGCGAACCGCCGTCACCGCCACGACGGGCTTGCTCGATTTAAGCATAGTCGACTTCGGCCCCAGCAGCCGAAAGTTGGCGCCCGCAGCCATTACCTCTGAGGCTTTGGACATGACGTAGTTATGGGTCACATCGCTGTAAGCGAATAGAACCTCACTGACATTGTTTTCTCTGATCAGCTTGAAAAGGTCTTTTTCAGGATAGATTGGTATTCCCTCCGGATAGAGGGATCCGGCCAGAACGGCTGGGTAAAGGCGCCCCTCGATATCCGGTATCTGCGTTGCAGTAAACGCAACCACGCGGTAATTGGGGTTATTCCTGTAAAAAAGGTTGAAATTATGAAAATCACGCCCGGCGGCACCCATTATGATCACACTTGTTCCCTGATCCATCGTCGACACTCCTTTGATTTTTGATTATTACTAAATAACCAGCGCCAGAATGGCCTTCTGAACGTGAAGGCGGTTCTCGGCTTCATCAAAGACGATGGATCGTCGGTCATCAACAACTTCATCGGTGATCTCTTCGCCCCGGTGAGCGGGCAGGCAGTGCATAATCAGAGTATCTGCTTTGGCTTTCTTAAGCAACTCCATATTCACCTGGTAGGGGGCAAATATCTTAAGCCTCTCAGCATGTTCCTCCTCTTGGCCCATGCCAGCCCAGACATCGGTATAGATGATATCGGCATTTTGAACGGCTGCGGCAGGATCATGATCGATGACAATAGAGGCGCCGCTTGCGGCCGCATCCGCTTTCGCCAGGCGGGTAATTTCCGGATCGGGAGTATATCCCGGCGGGCAGCAGATGGTCACATTCAAGCCCATCTTTGCGCCGCCGTACATGAGCGAATGGGCCATATTGTTTCCGTCTCCCACATAGACCAGTTTTAGCCCGGCCAATGCGCCCTTTTTCTCCTCTATGGTCAAGAGATCGGCCAAAACCTGGCAGGGATGCAGCAGGTCGGTCAGGCCGTTAATCACCGGGATGGTGCTGTAGGCTGCCAGGTCCACCACATCCTGGTGAGCGAAGGTTCGGATCATCAGCGCATCGACATAGCGGCTCAAGACCCTGGCGGTATCGGCAATCGCCTCTCCGCGTTTAAGCTGCAGATCGGCGGCGCTTAAAAAAAGCGCATAACCGCCCAGCTGCCACATAGCTACCTCAAAAGAGATTCTTGTGCGCGTGGAAGACTTCTGAAAGATCATCCCCAGCGTTTTACCCTTGAGCGGTTCAAATGTTTCGCCTGTTTGATACTTTGTTTTCAAGATATGAGCAGTATCAAGAATTTGCCGGACTTCTTCCCGGGTCAATTCATGAATAGAGAGGATGTCTTTGCCTTTCATCCGCACAGCCATGCCGGCGCCTCCGCTTGTAAGTTATGCCTTCAAGTACCGAAGAGTATAATTCTTGATAAACCCGTCAATCCCTTCTTTTTCGTGAAAAATATTCTTTACAGTATCTTTACAAATTGCTGA
>CAZQVX010000182.1:0-3483 GCA_964596845.1 uncultured Syntrophomonadaceae bacterium
ATCGTCCGGCGGGCGCCTGAGATATACAATATATCCGGCTGCAGGACATTGGCGGCAGTCAGGGTAACATCCAGGGGGGCGAAGAAAAGCTCGCCTCTCGGATCAGTATACTCAAAGTAGTCTATCAGCCTCCGTCCCAGCTCCCGCAGTGCCCGCTGATGCTGTGTCGAGGGGGAAGGCTCTTTTATCAGGACCCCTTCCAAGATCTCAAACCGAAAACCGGGTTCCTCCGGAATCTTGAGGTAATCGTCATAGGTATAACCGCCCTGCCGTAAGTATTCCCGGTGATCCTCCTTGACAGACATATCTTTGCCGGTGAGAGCGGCAAGCACCGCTTCTTTCTCATAGCGGTACTGTTTCTCGCCCAGCTCGACATAGGGTATCCTTTTCTGTCTGGTGTAGCGCCAGACGGTTTCCACCGATAAGCTTAAAATTTCCGCCAGTTCATGGGCCGTGAGCAGTTTCCCCATACGAGCATCTCCCTCTCCATCATACAAGCGTTCACAACTGTTGTCAATTAGAATCAAGCGGCGGAGGGATCTACTGTTCATACCGCTCTTCATGATGTTTCTTCAATCGGTGGGGTCACGCGGCCTGTAAGAGGCAGGAAAAGGATATCTTCTGGTTGAATCATTTGCTAAGGATGGATCCGGCAGTGCATTTTGTCATTCTACCAGGTACTAATGGAAACAGATGGGTCTACAGTCAACTTAACCGGGGAGGTATGCCACATGCGCGGTTTTATTGTTCCTCATTCCCACTGGGACCGGGAATGGTATCTTACCTTTCAGCAATTCCGCTATAAACTGGTAAAACTGGTGGACCAGGTTCTGGACATCCTGGAGCAGGACCCGCAATTCAAATACTTCACCCTTGACGGGCAGACCGTGGTCCTGGAGGACTACCTGGAGATCAAGCCTGAGGAGCGCGAGAGAATTGAGAAACTGGTCCGCGGCGGCCGCCTGCTCATCGGCCCCTGGTATGTGCTGCCCGATGAATTTCTCGTCAGCGGTGAATCCATCATCCGCAACCTGCAGAAGGGGCTTGCCCTGTGCTCTTCCTTCGGCGGGGGGATGAATGTGGGCTACGTGCCCGACCAGTTCGGGCATATCGCCCAGCTGCCCCAGATCCTGCGCGGCGCCTCTATCGATACAGCGGTGCTCTGGCGGGGGGTGGGCGGTGAGTGCCGCGATACGCAGTTCATCTGGGAAGCCCCCGACGGGAGCAACGTGGAGACATACTACCTCATCGATTCTTACGGTAACGCCGCCGGCTTGCCCACAGGGGCGCCGGAGCTGGCCGGGCAGATTGCTTCGCTCGTGGAGACCCAGCGGCCCTTCCTCTCCGCGGAGGCCATTTTGCTTATGAACGGCTCCGACCACCTTATGCCCCAGCCCCATCTGCCGGGCATCCTCGCTGAAGCGGGGGCGATTGCGGGGATGGAGCTGGAAATGTCCGCCCTGCCCCTCTACATAGAGCATCTGCGGCAAAGCCAAGCCCGCTTTGCCCATCTCGTGGGCGAACTGCGTTCCGGGGAGAGGGCGCCCCTTCTCGTGAGCTGCGCCTCTTCGCGTCTCCACCAGAAAAAAAGGAATCACGAACTGGAAACCCTGCTCGAAAAATACGCCGAACCTTTTAGCTGCTGGTCCTGGCTGCAGGGCGACCCCTACCCCGGGGGCTTCCTGCAAGAATCCTGGCGCCTGCTGCTGTTGAACCAGCCTCATGACAGCATCTGCGGCTGTAGCAACGACCAGGTTCACCGGGAGATGGAGATTCGCTATGATCAGGGTGGGCAGATAGCCACTCTCGTGAAAGACGAAAGCCTGAGCCGCCTGGCCGGCCGGATCGACACTTCCGGGCTTCCCGGGGATTGGGGGCTTCTCGTATTCAACCCCTATGCTTCAGCTGTCGACTTCCCGGTGGAGGTGGAGCTGCCCTCTACGGAGGGGAAGGATTTTACCTGTCTGGTAGATGAAGAGGGGCGTGCGGCAGCCTGGCAGCCCCTCGGCGGCGGCAGCGGCGAGCACTTCAGCATTTCGGGCACCCCGCTGCAGGCCCGGATGGCCCTGGGGCTGGTCAGCGGAAGGGAGATCCAGGGGCTCTACCTCAACGATTTTAAAATAAGCGGCCCCGATGAAGCGGGGTTGCTCGAGGCAGAGCTGATCATGGGGAAAATCCCTGTGGGCGAACTCGATATTGAGGATCTAAAAAAACAGGCCCTGGAGATCCTGGCGGATAAAAGGATTAAAAAGGTCCGGGCGGTGGCCCGAGAAAGCGGCAGACGCGGCCTTTTTCTGGCCCGGGATCTGCCCGGGTGCGGCTGGCGCAGCTACACGCCCTCAATTGCCGGGGAGGCGGCCCTTCCCCCCGGTGACCTGCAGGTCAGCCGCAGCGGCATGGAAAACAGCTTCTACCGGATCACCTTCAACTCTGACGGAACCATGGACCTTTTGGACAAGGCCTCGGGTAAATTTTTGCAACGCCGGCACCGCCTGGTGGACAGCGGAGACCGGGGTGACCTTTACACCTTCACGGAGCCCGAAGAGGACCGCCCGGTGGACGGCCCCTGCCGCCTGAGGGGGGTTAGATTCGAGGTGAAAGAAGCCGGGCCCGTGCGGGCTACTGTGCGTATTACCCGCACCTACCGCCTGCCGGCCTCCCTGGCGGCGGACCGGCGGAAACGCTCTCGCCAAAAGGTGAGCTGCCGTATAACCACCGATGTGAGTCTGCTTGCGGAGACGCCGGGGGTTTACTTTGAAACTGTCATCGACAACCGCGCGCGGGATCACCGCCTGCGTGTTCACTTTGCCGCCCCCTTCAGGGTGCAAAAGTGCCTGTCGGAGAGTCATTTTGCCGTGCTGGATCGCGCCATTCAGCCCCCCGCCGGCGATTACAGCGCCTGGGCGGAGAAGCCGGAGGGACTGGCTCCGCACAAGCAATTTGTGGCCGTTGAAGACGGGGGTTTCGGTATCGCTGTGATCAACCGGGGGCTGCCCGAATATGAGGTGCTGCCCGGCGACGGCGCCGGCGGGGCGGAGATCGCCCTGACTCTCTTGCGCTCGGTGGGCTGGCTTTCCCGGGGCGATCTGCACAACCGCCCCGATCACGCGGGGCCCGCGGTGGAGACTCCCGAAGGCCAGTGCCCGGGCGAACAGAGCGCCCGCTATGCCCTGTTGCCTTACTCCGGCGGCTGGAAGGAAGGAGGCGTCAAAAAACTGGCCGCGGTGATCAATGCACCTCCCTGCGGACTTTTTGTGAGCAAACAAGATGGCCTGCTGCCGGCCCGCCACTCCATGCTCACCCTTGAACCGAATAGCATGGAGCTGAGCTGCGTGAAAAAGGCGGAGGAGGGCGAAGCTGTCATCGCCAGGTTCTTCAACTGCTCTGCCGAAGAGCAAGAGGCGGTGATCAGGCCGGGCTTCATCTACCGGCAGGCTTGCCGGAGCAATCTCCTGGAACAGCCCGCGGGGGCGCCCCTGCAGG
>CAZQVX010000183.1:0-3459 GCA_964596845.1 uncultured Syntrophomonadaceae bacterium
AAGGCAGCAAGTTCTGCGTCCAGGCGAAGGGCCTCTGCAAAGGCGGGATCCCCGGCGGCATCCGTCAGGACGAGGGGCAGCCTGGCGGCCAGCAGCCTGAGAGCAGCGATTTCGTCTTTCACGCGGCCGGGGTTGATCCAGAATACCTCGTGATCCGGCCGGGAAAGGGCGGCGGCGGAGTAAAGAAGGCCGCCCAGCCAATGGTCTATGGATAGGATGATAATGTTGAGTTTTTGCAGCACGGCAGTAAGTCCTCCTTTTGCGGAAAGTCCGATGGACCCGGAACCCGGGGACAGACCTGCAAACATAGGTCTGTCCCCATCGGGATGGGGATAGGGCCCGCCCGTGAGATCCTTCGCTACGCTCACAGATCCGGACTCCCGTTTTTCTCCCCGGCCGGCAGAAACATTCTAGTCGAGCAGATGACAGGCGGCGTAGTGGCCGGCCCGAACCTCCCGGTAGAGGGGCGCCTCCTCCTTGCAGCGCGGCAGGGCCACGGGGCAGCGGGGGTGAAAGCGGCATCCCGCCGGGATATTCACCGGGTCCGGGGTCTCCCCTTTCAGCAGCGACCGCTCCGCAATTACCTTACGCAGCGGCGTGGGGATGACGGAGACGAGGGCCCTGGTGTAGGGGTGCAGCGGCTCCTTGATCACCGCCCCGGCGCTGCCCAGCTCCACGATCTTCCCCAGGTACATGATGGCGATGCGGTCCGAGACGAGCCAGGCCAGGGAGAGGTCGTGGGTGATAAAAAGGTAGCTGATCCCCTTTTTGTCGCGCAGATCTACCATGAGCTTCAGGATGCCCGCCCGGATGGAGAGATCGAGCATGGAGACTGGCTCGTCGGCCACGATAAACTTGGGGCCCAGCACCAGCGCGCCGGCAATGGCCATGCGCTGGCGCTGCCCGCCGCTCAGCTCGTGGGGATAGCGCAGGAAAAGCTCCCGGGGGTTGTGCAGCCCCGCGTCGACGAGCGCCTGGGCCACCCGCGCCTCTTTCTCCTCCAGGCCCGGGCAAAGGTTGTTCACTTCAAGCGGCTCGGCAACGGCGCCGAACACCGTCTGGCGCGGGTTCAGCGACTCATAGGGATCCTGAAAGATGATCTGGGCCTCCTGGCGAAAGGAGCGCAGCTGTGCCCTTTTGTAGGCGCGGACGTCCTCGCCGGCGTAGTAAATACTTCCCCCTGTGGGCTCCACCAGCCTCAAGACAGCCTTGCCCGTCGTCGTCTTGCCGCTGCCCGACTCCCCGGCCAGGCAGAGGATCTCCCCCTTACCCAGCTCGAAGCTGATCCCATCCACGGCCCGGACCACGGGCGTCTCTTTGCCGAAGAGGGACCGCAGCAGGCCGGTCCGCACCGCAAAGTGGACCTCGAGGTTTTCTGCACTGACTAAGCTCTCCACGCTTTCGCCCCCTTCTCCAGGAGATGGCAGGCTGCGACATGCCGCCCGTTAAGCCTCACCATGGGCGGCGGCTCCGCGCTGCAGAGGGGCAGTGCCTCAGTGCAGCGCTCGTGGAAGCGGCAGCCCGGCGGCGGGTAGAGCAGGTTGGGCGGGTTGCCGGGGATGGAGGCGGCCAGGGCGCGGTCTCCCTCGATGTCGGGAAAAGCGGCCATGAGCGCCCGCGTATAGGGGTGGGCGGGCCGGGTAAAGACCATCTCCGTGGGGCCGCACTCGGCAATCTGCCCCGCATACATCACCGCCACCTTGTCGCAGGTCTCCCCCACCACGGAAAGATCATGGGTGATGAGGATGAGCCCCATCTCGATCTCCCGCCGCAGGTGCTGCAGCAGCTGGAGCACCTGCGCCTGCACCATCACGTCCAGGGCGGTGGTGGGCTCGTCGCCGATGACAAGCCTGGGGTTGCAGGCGATGGCCATGGCGATCATGGCCCGCTGGCGCATGCCCCCGCTGAATTCATGGGGGTATTCCCGGACCCGGTCGGGGTCGATCTCCACCTTCTCGAAAAGGCTCCTGACGCGCTCCAGGGCCTCTCTGTCGCCGAGCTTTTCGTGAATCTTCAGCGCCTCGGCGATCTGATCGCCCACGGTGCGCACCGGGTTCAGGGCGTTCATCGCCCCCTGGAAAATAATCGAAATCTCTTTCCAGCGGATCTGCTGCATCTCATCCTCAGAGGCCGTAACCAGCTCCCTGCCTTCCAGCTTAATGCTTCCCCCCGTGATGACGGCGTTCTCGGGCAAAAGCCGGACCAAAGAGAGGGCAACGGTGGTCTTGCCGGAGGCGGATTCGCCCACGAGCCCCAGGGCCTCGCCTTTTTCCAGGCGGAGCGAGACGCCCTCACAGGCCCGAACCTGCCCCTCTTTAAGCCTGTAGTAGGTAGTCAGATCGTTTACTTCGAGCAGGGCCATGATTAACGCCTCCTCAGCTTGGGGTTGAGCACCTCGTCCAGGGCGTAGCCCACAAAGGTGAATCCCAGCACCACCAGGACCACGCAGACGCCCGGCGGGATGAGCCACCACCAGGCCCCGAAGGAGACGCCGCCCATGTCGAAGGCAAAGTGCAGCATCATCCCCCAGCTCAGCCGGGTGGGATCGCCCATGCCCAGAAAGCTGAGCGTCGTCTCGGAGATGATCGCCACCGCCGCCACCAGGATGGTATTGGCGAAGATGAGCGGAAAGACATTGGGCAGGATGTGGTGGGCCATGATATGCAGGTCGCCCGAGCCGATGGCCCGCGCCCGCTCCACGTAGGGGCGCTCCTTGATGCTCAGCGTCTGCGAGCGGATGATCCGGGCGGTGCCCGCCCAGCCGGTGATCCCGATAACGAAGATGATGTTCCCCAGGCTCGGCCCCAGCAGGGCGGCCATGACGAGCATGAGGGGCAGCCAGGGGATCACGAGAAAGATATCTGTAAAGCGCATGAGCAGCGTATCCACAGCCTTGCCGTAGTAGCCCGAGGCGATGCCGATGGCGGCGCCGATGAACATGGAGATGAGCGTGGCGGCCAGGCCCACGAGCAGGGAGATCCGCGAGCCGATGACGATGCCGGCAAAGACGTCCTTGCCCAGGTCGTCGGTGCCCAGCCAGTGGATGCTGCTGGGCGGCTGCAGCACCTTTTCAATGCCCTCCACGGCGCTGGTGTAGGTCACAAAGTAGGGCCCGATGAGAGCCAGAAGGGCAAAGAAGAGCAGGATGGCCGCCCCGGCCACCCCCATGGCGTTGCCGCGGTAGACTCCCCAGAAAGAGGCCAGGTTTTTCTTGAGCAGTGCCAGGCGATCTTTTCGTTTTTTTGTCCGCATAATAACCGGCCCCTTTCTCAGGTTTTAACCCGGGGATCAAGATAGCGGTAAAGCAGGTCGGCACAGAAGTTGGCGCCGACAACGCAGACCGTTTCCAGAAGGAAGATCCCCTGCAGGAGAGGATAGTCTCGGCCCACCAGCGCGGTGTACATGAGCCGGCCCACCCCCGGCCAGGAGAAAACCGTCTCTATCTGGATGGCCCCGCCG
>CAZQVX010000184.1:0-3439 GCA_964596845.1 uncultured Syntrophomonadaceae bacterium
GCCTCCTCTTCGAGCAGGAGGTGCCCCTGGGCCTGGTCGTCTCCCCCTCCCTGATCCCCCTGACGGTGCTCTTTGTCGGGCTGATCATCCTCATCTCGGCCTACCTGCCGGCCAACCGGGCAGCAGCCGCCTCACCCATCGAGGCCATCCGCCAGAGCGCTGATATCAAGATCAAGGGGAAAACGGTGAAAACCTCCCGGCTGACACGCTTCCTTTTCGGCATCGAGGGCGAACTGGCCCTGAAAAATCTGAAACGCAACCGCCGCCGCTACCGCACCACCGTCTTCTCGCTCTTCATCAGCATCGTCCTCTTCGTCTCCTTCTCCACCCTGGTCGATTACGTCTTCACCGGCTCCGGCCTCTACTACGGGGATATAGATTTTGACACCGCCGTCATGGCCATGGACCTGCTCCCCGGGGAGCAAAAGGAATTGTGCGGGCAAATTGCCTCGCTCGAGGGCGTGGAAAGATGCGCCATGGTCAGGGAGCGGCCCATGGATACGTGGCTGGAGAGAAACCGCTTTAGTTCCTATTTCCAGAAGGGCTTCCTCGATGAGGACCGGCTCCCCGCCGACGAAACAGGACGCTACCGCTACTACTTTCACCTGCTGGCAATAGGGGAGGATGAATTCAGCAGCTATGCCGCCGAAAACGGCTTCGACACAGCTATATTCGAGGATAGCGCTCACTTCAAGGGAATCCTGATCAACAAATCGATGACGCAGGAAGCGAAACGGGCCGAGTTTGCACCGCTGCAGCTGAAAGCGGGCGATAAATTGGCATTGGAGAAACTGGTTTATGATGAGGGCGGTTCCAAAGCGGCCCTGGACGTGGAGATCAGCGCCGTGACCGACAGCTATCCCCTGGGCGTTCAGCCCGCCGACATCGGCTACAGCTATCTGCTTCTCTCCGATAGCTCCTTCGAAGCCGCCGGGGCGCTGCTGAAAGAAGAAGAGAGGGAGGAGGATGATGCCCGCAGCACCCTGCAGCTCTACCTGACCACCGCGGAAAGCGCCGGTGTGGCGGAGCGGATCAGCGGGATCTGTGGAAATTACGCCCGGGGCCATGTCTACATCAATGATATCAGGGCCACCCAGCAGGAGATGAACCGCACCAAAGCGGTGCTCTCCATCTTCCTCTACGGCTTCATCACCCTCATCACCCTCATCGGGGTGACCAACATCTTCAACACCATCAGCACAAACGTGGCTTTGCGGCGCCGCGAGTTCGCCATGCTCAAATCGGTGGGGCTGACTCCCGGGGGCTTCAACAAAATGATCAACTACGAGAGCATCTTCTACGGGCTGAAGGCCCTGCTCTACGGCCTGCCGGTGAGCGCCCTCATCGCCCTGTGGCTGCATCACGGCTTCGGCAACATGTTCCAGTTCACTTTCTTTCTGCCCTGGAGAGAGATCCTCATCTGCGTCGCCGGCGTCTTCATCATCGTCTTCATGACCATGCTCCACGCCAGCTCACGGCTGAAGCGCGACAACATCATCGACGCACTGAAGCAAGAGAACCTGTGATATCGGAGGTCAGAGGTTAGAAGTCGGAAGCCAGAAAAACAGTGGAATACAGGTGAACAAGGCGGGATGGTCTTTCCTGTCCCACTTTTCCAGCACTGCGATGAGCCGGGGGACGGTGATTTGGACTCATAATAGCCGTGAGTCAGGTCAGCACCTGTCTCACGGCTATTTTGTAAAGCCTTTGCCCCGACAAATACTTACCAAGACCTACTCTACGATGATCTTCTCAATGCGGCTTACCCATCGGGGTTTGTTTACATCACCGGGCTCTTTCTGACCGTTTACCAGGCGGAAGGGATTACCTGTGGCGGGATCATAAGGTTCATGGTTCTCCTCCCAGGCCAGGATCATCTTGTATTTTTTCTCAGGATCCTGCTGGTCGATATAGTCCTCCCGCTGCACCTCTTCCAGGGTGTAGGTGACGGTGTAACCGTCATCAGCAACAAAACTAACCTCTTTGGCTCCCTCTTTCAAGCCGGCTTTTTGCTCCAAAACCGCCCAGACCCAGGCCCCTTTGAAATGAAAGTACTCTTCGGTGCCGTATGTGTTAATGGAGAAGTAATCATCCTCCACCAGGGCACCGGTCATCTCCTGCATATCGCCCAGGGTAAGCTCAACAGCGTTTTTCACACCGCTCCCCTCAATAGTTATAAAAGAGTCGGCAGCGGGGTTCGCCTTTTCCCCGGCGCAGCCGGCCAGGATTAGCGTAACAGCAAGGAGTACTGCCAGAGCCCCTGGTCTCCACCTATTGATCACTGTTCTGAACTCCTCTCCTTCGAGTATAGAAGTAGGCCCCAACTGCCGGACCAACCACCAGGATTGCTCCTGCCGCGATCCAGGGCCAGCGGATTTCGCGGGGCCGTTTGTCTGCCCCGGGATCGGGCTCCCGATCCTCATTGTCAATGTCATCTATCGCTGTTTTCGGCTCGTTCCCGTTCCCTGTATCCTCATTCAGTTGCTCTTTACTTTCCTCATCCTTCGTTGCAGCCCCGGGATCAGGATCCCTTTCCGGATCGGTTTTTGTTGAAGGAGTGCCCGGTGCAGTAGTCTTTGTTTCTTCTTTACCGGGAGTGGTCCCGCCCGGCTTGGTTACTACACCGGGTTTTATATCACTGCCAGGTGTTGTGTCCTTGCCGGGATCCTCATCCTGAGGTGTTTCTTCAACAGGCCGCTCCTCTCCCACCACAATGCAAGCCAGATTTTTTAAGAAAAAGGATTGATTGTTCTCGCTGTATTGGCCTGATGCTTGCCCGAAATACAGTCGCGGCGACTCCTCGTTGTCCCGATCAGCCTCTGTAAGCTCTCTGTCCTGCCAGATTGCATCAGCAGGATCCGGTTTACCCTGGTAATCAGGGTTGAAAAGTACAGCCCTGTAAAATCCAATCGTCGGGGCAACAGCACTTCCCTCTCCACTGAATTTTGGATAATAGAACTGGGACCTAAGCTGGCCAATTGTTTTTGATAGACGGGCTCCATCTTTTGCAATAAAGGTTACTGTGTATTTTTGGCTCTTTAAGTTGTTGACCCCAATAAGGACAAATAAATCGTACCCTTTTACTTTCCAGATTTTGTGGTAGTCAAAATTATTATTTGTCGAATACGTACGTACTACCTGCGTATATCTGCTCCACTCGCCCGGGTAAATCACAACATCCTCATATACACCGGTCCCGGTGATAACGAGATCCGGTTTTGCCGCAAGAGCGGCAGCTGCCGGCAGCAGCACTGCGCAGAAGACAATCAGCAGCGGCATGAGATATCTGGACAGCCATTTTCGCATGCAAACACACCTCTCTTAGGTACTGCCCGGAGAAGATGCACATTATGGGCGGGGTTGCCCCGCCCGCAACAACTTATCTCTACTCCGAAAACCCCACCAAATGGGGGCAATACTAAACTGTACCAACGGCCGT
>CAZQVX010000185.1:0-3413 GCA_964596845.1 uncultured Syntrophomonadaceae bacterium
CGATTTGCCTGATCAGGTTTTCATTAACTGGCCGGTTTTCCCGGGCCCGCCCGGCTACCGCATGGCGGATGGCGCCGAAGTCGGTTTTATCCAAAACCATATTTGTAAAAGCGATTTTTCGATCTCCGGCGGCCTCCGGGGATTGGAGATCTCCGCCTGCGGCGGTGTCGGGTATTTCCAGGTTTTTTATCATCTGGGAAACAAACTCGCGCAGCATTTCGGGAGGGACATTCTGCAGCTGCCGCCCCAACTCATTTAGCAAAGCCGCCAGAAAGCCTATCATTTTCGGCAGGTTTCCCAGCAGCCCCAGCGAAAAGGGAGCGTCCTCCCAGAGGAGGCTTTTAGCCAGTTCGCGGGGGTCCCCCGAAAAGGCGTCTCGCAGGCTTAAAGTGAGCAGATCTTTAAATAACGGTGTGCGCAAAAGCTCTTTGATAACCTCCGGCCCCGCGGCAGCCTCATCCCCGCCGACGGCCCTTGAATGATCTTCCTTATGCTCTGCCCCTTTCACCTCCCTGCCGCCGCCGGCTTCAGCGGGCCCCTGCCTGACCCTTTCCATGAATTTGGCCCAGGATTCTTTAACCGGTTCAGCGGCCAAACCATTGGTGCTGCGGGAAAGCTCCCGACCCCGGTTTAGCATGGCGCCCAGGGCCTCCGCGTCCAGCCGGTCGATAATCCCGGAGGCAAACCCCGCCAGCATGGCGGGCGGAATGTTCTCCAATTGAGTGAGGATTTCTTTGCCGCCGAGGGCCAGGGCGTTTATCATCTCCGGGACAGCGCCGGCCAGGGAGAGAAAAAAGTCGGGGTCTGTCCAGATCAGGGTGCGCATCAGTTCGGGGGTGGAATCAGGATCGAGGGAATTAAGAAGCAGCCTAACTTTTTCTTTGAACCCGGGGGCCTTGAGAATCTCCCCCGCCAGGCGGTCGGCGGCGTCGATGATGCCTCGCCGGTCATTTGATTCGCTCATACCTTCCTCCCTTCTCTCCGCTAAAGAGTTTGACAATCAAAAAATAGCCGGGCCGTCTCCATCTGGCAGAGCTGCTTACCGCCCATCCACAGCTGGATGATTTTTAAATCTCGCCAGTGCTTTTCCAGATCCCAGCTGCGGTCGCTGCCGGAAGCCTCCATCAGATTCATCGCTTTGCCCAGGTCCTCCACCGCCCGGTCACAGGCGAAGTACTTGTAGGCCCGCCCCTTGGCCACAATCTCATCACCCCAGCGGGCCCCGTAGAGGTCGGGCCGGTCGATCATTCGTGCGTACTGATAACCGGTGATCCTGATAATCTCCACGTCTTTCACAATGTCGGCGAGCACGCCCGCCACGGCGTCATGCTCCTTTAGCGGCAGGCCCCTGTAATACCGGCTTTCTGCAAATTCACGGAGAATTTCAAAGGCATTGATCATCGCCCCGCTCACAAAAGCAATGCTGCCCAGATTTCCGAAGGCGACAACCTCCTTGAAATACTTGTAGTCATCCCCGGGGCCGCAGGCCCGGTAGTGCGCAGGCACGCGGACGTTTTCAAACCAGATGTCGCTGTTTTTGTCGGCAGCCATCCCCGCTTTCTGATAGGGGCGGCCCTGGGTCACCCCCGGGAGGCCTGCGGGGACAAAGATGAAGGCAAAATCGCGGGGATCTGCGGAGCCGGGATTGGTGGTGCAGACGACGCCAAAGAGCTGCGCCACCCCGCCGCTGTTGGTGGGCCAGAGCTTATGGCCGTTGATGATCCATGTATCGCCCTCTAGAAAAGCGGTAGTCTCAATGGTGCGCCCTTTGATTATTTTTAGGTTTTCTATATCGGCGCCGCCCTGGGGCTCGGTCATGGCGTTGGCCGCAAATACAGCCTTCTCTGTGCGGCAGAACATGGGGGCAAACTCTTCGCAGAGCCTGCGGTTCACGTGGGGCTCATTGCAGATCATGATCAGCGGCCAGAAGATTACGCCCAGGGCCACGGCCATGGCTGAATCGGCCCGGGCTACCTCTTCAAAAAGGCGGAAAGAAGCGGTCCCGGTGTAGTGCGAGTGACCCAGGCCCCACCCTCCTAAGTCCTCCGGGAAAAGAACCCGCTGCACACCCAGCTTGCCCATAAGTTTGTCAAAAGCCGGCCCGATGAGGCGGTGCTCTTGCCAATCCTCGTCAAATTGCCGCCGGTAGGGGATCACCTCTTCTTCGGCCCACTTCCTGACAATTTGCCCCAGGAATTCATCAAGGGGAGAGAGATATTCTTTGGGCCTGGTGAAACTGTCTATGGGAAACATCCAGTCGCCTCCCTTCGGTTCTAGTAAGTTTTAGATCCATAAAAATAGCCGGCAATTTCCATCTTGTTCAGCTCCCAGCTGCCCAGGTGGAGCTGCATTGTTTTTACATCCCGCCAGTACCGTTCCAGGTTCCATTCGGTGGCGTATCCGGCAGATCCCATCAGCTCCATGATCCTGTTGATCGCTTTCTCCGCTGCCCGGGTGATATGGGAGGCGACACTGAGCGCGGTGACAAAAAGTCTTTCCGGCGCCTCTGCCTCGCCCTCTGCGGCAGCAGAAAATATCTGCGCCAGCCTCTGGATGAGCAGGCGGCTTAACAGGATCTCATGGCTTGCTCCGGCCATCACAGAAGCGGTGAGGGGATTATGTTTAAAGATGTTACCCTTACCCTTGATTACGCGGGTGTCCCCCCACTCTTTGATGATCTCAAAGGCGGCCAAAAGGGAGCCCAAAGCGACCGCTCCGCAGCCCGCATAGAGCCAGGAGAGCATGTTCCGGTACGGCCCGTCCCCCTGGAAAACCAGGTTCCCGGCAGGGACTCTGACCTGATCCAGGCGGAGCGAGGCGTTGCGGCCGGCGGCCAGGCCGGTGACCCTGGGTATAACCCCGTTGCGGTTCACCCCCTGTGCCGCCGCGGGGATAAGGATGAAGCCGGGCTCATCCTCGCCTTCCAGCCGGCACAAAACCCCGAAAAGGGCGGCGTCAGCGCCCGAATTAAAGGGGCGGATCTGCGCACCGCTCACCACCCAGGCGAGACCCTCTTTTTTGGCCGACGCCTGGAGATAGCGGCCCCGGTATTCGCGGGCGGCTGCGGACCCATCCCGGCCGTACTGAGGCAGAACCAGAGAGGCGGTAACCGCCTCTTCGGCGCGGCAGAACAGGGGGGCGAATTCCCCGCAGAGCTGATCACTTAGCGCAGGCTTCAGGGCAAAGGTGGTCCACAGGGCAAAGGTAGCAGCGGTCACATAGCCGATACCGGTGTCGGCCCGGCCGATCTCTTCAAGGGCCAGCAAAAGAGTAAATATTAACTCCGGGCCGTTCTCCCCGGCCCCGCCGTATTCTTCGGGCCAGATCAGCTTCTGCATCTCGATATCCACAAAAAGTTTCTTCATGGCCGGCTGCAGAAGCCGCTCGTAGTCTTCTCTTAACTCCAGCCTTTT
>CAZQVX010000186.1:0-3348 GCA_964596845.1 uncultured Syntrophomonadaceae bacterium
AGGCCAGGCAGCACCGTCAGCAGGGCTGGCATCTAATCCGCCGGGCCTGGTTTGAAGGTGGGGCGGAGGAGTCCGAAGAGCAGGCCTACTGTGCGGGGCAGCCCCTTCACCTGGCCTATGAGATGAGTGTCACCGGAGCCGATAAAATCGCCGACCGGCTGCGCTATGAGACGGCCAGGGTGGAGCGGACAGCGCTGCTGCAAGATAAAGTCAACAAATGCCGGCTCAAACTGGAGGAGTTGGCGGAAAGCAGAGATGCAACCGCTGAAAAAGTCCGGGGGCTGGATCAGGAGTGGAGTGAAGTCTGGCAAGAATGCGGCATTACGCCCCTGACGCCTCCGGAGATGCTTGCCTGGCTCGGCCGCTGCCAGGAGCTGCGGAGCGGTCTGGAGCAGCTGGACGAACTCAATGGCCAGGAAACAGAACTGGCCCGGCAGATAAAGGTCCATAGAGAAATCATCAGCAGCAAACTGCTGGGCTTGGATGAACCCGCCCCGGAGGGGACCAGAACCCTGGAAGCACTCATCGAGAGAGCGCAGGTGATATACGAGAAATACCAGGCCGGAGCCAGGGAACTGCAGAGCATCAAGGAGACCTTGAAAGAAACAGAGGGGAATCTGGCTGAAGCTCGTCAGAAGAAGGCCGGCTCTGAAAAGGCTCTGGCCTTATGGCAGGAAAAATGGACCCGTGCTCTGGGTCAAGCCGGGTTACCCGAGGAGACTGCTCCACAGGCTGTCCTCACCTACCTCAATTCGCTGGAAAAACTCTTTCAGAATAAAGATGAACTGAGCCGCAAGCAAGCCCGGCTTGATGGGATGAAAACCTATACCGGCGAATTCAAGGATCAGCTGCGGGCCCTGCTTGTACAGGTAGGCCCGGACCTGATTGATCAGCCGGCAGACTCCGCCGCTGAGCATCTGTCTGAACGGGTGATCCGGGCTCAGCGGGATCAGGACAGGCGGGAAAACCTGCGCAAACAGGCGGCGCAAGCTGAAAAGGCATCCCAGGGTGCCGCAAAAATTCTTGATGAAGCCACAAAGGGGATAGAAGTTTTTATGAAGCAGGCCCGCTGCCGGGAAGAGCGGGAGATACCTGAAGTGATCGAGAAAGTAGAGCAGCTTGCCGAATTTCGTAAGGAGGCCGCAGAGCTGGAGGGCCGACTGCTCAACCGCGGGGCCGGGCTTTCCCTTGATGAAATTGTCGAAGAGGCTGGGGGCGCTGACGGCGATGCGCTGCCGGGCCTGCTGTCAGAGGTGGAGGAGGAACTTACAGAGAACCGCCGGGAGCAGGACGAACTGAACCGCACTTTCGGCGTTACCCAGAGCGAATACAATGGAAAGGTTGTGGGCAGCTCCCTGGAGGCGCTGGAAGCGGAGGAAGAGGCCCAGGGGGTGCTGGCCGAACTAAGCGAGCAGGCTGAGGACTACCTGCGACTGCGCCTGGCCTCCATCGTCCTGCGCCGGAGCATCGACCGCTACCGCGAAGAAAACCAGAGCCCGGTGATCAACGCGGCGAGTAAATTTTTTGCCCGCCTTACCGGGGGCTCCTTCAGCGGGCTCGAAGTGGATTTTGATGAAAAGGACAATCCGGTCTTGCTCGGAGCCCGCCTGTCAAAAGAGAAGACGCCCGTGGGCGGTATGAGCGACGGCACCCTGGATCAGCTCTACCTGAGCCTGCGCCTGGCAGGCCTGGAGAGATACCTGGAACAAAATGAACCGCTGCCCTTTATCCTGGATGATCTCCTGGTAAACTTCGATGATATCCGCTCTGCCGAAACCCTGAAGGTACTCGGAGAATTCGCCGAAAAGACGCAGGTGCTCTTCTTCACCCACCACCAAAGCCTCGTTGATCTGGCCAAAAAAGCCATTTCCCGAAGCAAAATGATTGCGCTGAATTAGCCCTTTAAAGCATCCTGGCAACCCAAAATACCTGTCAACAACATAAATATAACAAGTATTACTTTAAATAACATGGGTAGATCAAGTTTATTAAACTAATAACTAGTAGCAATCAATAGGTTTGCTTGAGGAGGCTTTATATGAAAGCGTTTGTAATGAAGAAAATAAGTGAAGTTGGTTGGGCGGAAAAAGAGGTAGCAAAATGTGGACCACTTGATGCAATCTGCCGGCCGCTGGCAATTGCACCATGTACCTCCGACATCCATACCGTGTATGAAGGTGCAGTAGGGGAAAGAACGGATATGGTTCTTGGACACGAAGCAGTTGGGCAAATCGTAGAAGTGGGTGAACTGGTTAAAGATTTCAAAGCAGGCGATAAAGTTATTGTACCTGCTATTACCCCGGATTGGGGCTCCCTGGAAGCACAGCGCGGTTTCGCCATGCATTCAGGCGGACCTCTTGGCGGTTGGAAGTTTTCCAACTTTAAGGATGGGGTATTTGCCGAGCTCTTTCATGTGAATGAAGCTGATGCAAATCTCGCATTCTTACCGGAGGGTTTGGATCCGGCTGAAGCAACAATGTTAAGTGACATGGTGCCCACCGGGTTCCATGGTGTGGAGCTTGCAGAAGTTACTTTTGGAGAAGATGTATTGGTTATAGGTATAGGTCCGGTCGGTCTGATGGCTGTAAGAGGGGCTGCACTAAGAGGTGCTGCAAGAATTTTAGCTGTAGGCACCAGACCTAACTGTGTTGCCCTCGCTAAAGAATATGGTGCAACAGATATTATCAGTTACAAAGAAGGTCCTATCGATAAGCAAGTTAAAGAGCTGACCGGCGGCAAAGGCGTCGACAAGGTGATTATCGCAGGCGGAAATGTTGATACATTTGCTGAAGCGGTAAAAGCCATAAAACCAGGCGGTATAATTTCTAATGTAAATTACCTGGGGAGCGGTGACTTTATAAAAATACCTAGAGTAGAATGGATTGTAGGGATGGGCCATATTAGAATAGTCGGTGGGCTCATGCCTGCGGGCCGCATGCGCACTGAGCGCCTTGCAAATCTAATGTTGACCGGCAGACTTGATGTATCAGGTATGCTTACACATAGATTTGAAGGATTAGACAGCGCTGAGGCAGCTTTAGAACTCATGAAAAACAAGCCAAAAGACCTGATCAAACCAGTTATAACCATATCGTATGATGACTAAAATATTGTGAGAGCCCAGATATACGACGGCATACAGGTTTTATGAATTACCATTGGAATAAGTTGAATTAGATCGGCGCCTCAGCGCTTACGGGGTTGATTAAAATCATGGGCATCTAGGTGCAGATGTATTGATCGATATCAGACGCCGGCGAATTTTGATCCTGCTCTTTTTATTCATTTCTTCCCGGGCATAATCTTGCAGACGTGAACGTAAACCCTCCTGATTTTCCGCGGAGAGCC
>CAZQVX010000187.1:0-3307 GCA_964596845.1 uncultured Syntrophomonadaceae bacterium
ATTCATCTGGGTAATCTCGCCCAGGCAGAGCAGGGAAACCGCCCGCGCCAGCAGGATCAACACATTTTTATTCCTATTGGGGCGGCTTAAGAGGTCAAAGGCGCGGGCCAGCAGCAGATCGCCCGCCATAACAGCCCGGCGGGGACCCCAGCGCAGGTGCAGGGTTTCTCCACCTCGCCGCCGGTCGGCCTCGTCGATAATATCATCGTGGACCAGAGAAGCGGTATGGATCATCTCCACGGCGGCCGCCGCTTCAACGAGAACTTTGTCTTGACGCACTCCGCCTTCCCCGGCCAGTGCAGCGCAGGCCATAAGCAGCCGCGGCCTGAGCATCTTGCCGCTCCGCTCAAGCAGCAGCCGGACCATATCCTCAAGCCGGCCGGGTGCCGGGTGCAGGGAGTCCTGGATTATCTTCTTAACCTCACTCAGCCTGGGACAACTCACTGTTTCTTTTGTCTCCGCAGTCAAAACTTTCCCCTTTCCAGGATTTCAGGGCAGTGCTACATTATTGTTTTCCCCGCACCTCTTTTTTCATACCTGGGATCTCTAGCTGTGCCGGATGAAGAGCCTTCCTGAAAACCGGCTTTAGTTTTCCCTGAGCTTATGAGGTGCGGCGGCAGGAGAAGCCCCGCCAACATGGAATTCAATACTTTATATATTTACGATCAAGAAGGCGGTGGAGAGATAAAGATGTGGAATCCAAAGTGTGAGGCAATGCCCCGGGATAATCTGGCCCGGATCCAGTTTTTACGGCTCAAGCAAACGCTGGAGGCGCTCTACCAACTGGTGCCCCATTACCGGCAGCGGTTCCAGGAAGCAGGTGTTGAGCCGGGGGATATCCGTTCACTGGGGGACCTGGCCGGGCTGCCCTTCACCACCAAAGACGACCTGCGGGATAATTATCCTTTCGGACTTTTTACCAGCGGTTTAAACGATGTGGTGCGAATTCATTCTTCCTCTGGAACGACAGGGCTTCCCACGGTGGTGGGCTATACCCGCGATGATCTGGAAATGTGGGCGGAGCTCATGGCCCGCGCCCTCACCGCTGCCGGGGCTCACCGCGAATCTGTGGTTCACATCGCTTACGGCTACGGCCTTTTTACCGGCGGCCTGGGAGTCCATTACGGTGCGGAGAAAATCGGTGCAGCGGTAGTGCCTGTTTCGGGGGGCCAGACCAGGCGGCAGGTGCGGATGATCCGGGACCTGGGGAGCACCCTTTTGGCCTGCACCCCTTCTTACGCACTGAACATAGCCGAAGCCATGGATGAAATGCAGATAGACCCTGCCGGGCTGAAACTTAAATCCGGCCTTTTCGGCGCCGAACCCTGGTCTGATGAGATGCGCCGGGTAATCCAGGAGAAGCTGCTCATCGACGCTTTCGATATATACGGCCTCAGCGAGGTGATGGGACCGGGTGTCGCTTACGAATGCCGGGCCAAAGAAGGGCTGCATATCGGGGCGGATCACTTCATTGCTGAAGTTGTGGATCCGGCCAGCGGTGAGGTGCTCCCCGAGGGCGCTGCAGGCGAACTGGTCATCACCACCATCACCAAGCAGGCTCTCCCGGTGGTGCGCTACCGGACGCGGGATATTACCGTGCTGAACAGCAAACCCTGCTCATGCGGGCGGACCCACCTGCGCATGGCCAAGATCAGCGGGCGGACCGACGATATGCTCATCATCCGCGGCGTCAATGTCTTTCCCTCCCAGGTGGAAAGCATACTTTTAGGGATCGGAGAGACGGAACCGCACTACCAGCTCGTTGTCGACAGGGTGGGCTCCCTGGACACTCTGGAGGTCCGGGTAGAGCTTACTGAGCAGATGTTTTCAGACAAGATCCGGGGGCTGGAAGGGCTGGAGAAAACCATCCGCGAGGAGATCTCCAACGTCCTGGGCATATCGGCATCCGTGAAGCTGGTTGAGCCCAAATCGATCCCCAGAAGCGAGGGCAAGGCGCAGCGGATCATCGACCGCCGCCAAATTCGCTAAAGAGTTGTTTGCCTCTAATATGAATAGAAGCCTGTTACAAGGAGGATGTCAAATGGTAAAGCAGATCTCCATATTCCTGGAGAATAAATGCGGCCGCATGATCGGCGTCTCCGAAGCCCTGGGTGAGGCGGGAATCAATATCCGCGCCCTTTCCATCGCCGACACTTCCGATTTCGGGATCTTGCGCCTCATCGTCGATGAACCTGACAAAGCCTGCACCGTGCTGCGCGAAAAAGGTTTTATGGCTACCGTGACGGAGGTGATTGCCGTGGAGGTCCCCGATGTGCCGGGGGGGCTGGCCGGGGTGCTCGCGCCCCTGGAAGCCGCCGGGATCAACATTGAATACCTTTACGCCTTTGTCCAGAAGCGGACCGATGACGCCCTGATCCTCATGCGCGTAGAAAATATCCCTGCAGCCTTGCAGGTGCTTAAGGAAAAAGGAATTAACGTCATCGGCAGCGAGCGGATCTACGACCTTTAATCCCTTAAAACAGCGTCTGCCCGGGAAACTTAATTTGACCGGGCCGGCGGGAGCACAGCTGCATTTATCAACACAGCATAGCAGAACAGGATGATCTTAAATGCCTTCAACGTCGAAGAAACTTATGTCCGGAAACGAGGCCATCGCCCGCGGCGCCTATGAAGCCGGAGTCACCGTGGGCACAGCCTATCCGGGGACCCCCTCTACAGAGATACTGGAGGAGCTGTCGCGATATCCGGGTGTGCGCGCCGATTGGGCGCCCAATGAAAAAGTCGCCCTGGAGGTAGGCACAGGTGCTTCGCTGGCCGGCGCCCGGGTGCTGGTAGCGATGAAACATGTAGGTGTAAACGTGGCTGCCGACCCGCTGGTCACCCTTTCTTACACCGGTATCGGCGGCGGACTGCTGCTCGTCAGCGCCGACGATCCCGGAATGCACAGCTCCCAGAACGAACAGGACAACCGTCACTATGCCCGCCTGGCGAAGATTCCGCTGCTGGAACCTGCCGACAGCCAGGAAGCCAAAGATTTTGTCATCGCCGGCTTTCAGCTCAGCGAAGATTTCGATACCCCGGTCCTGCTGCGCACCACCACGCGCACATCCCATTCAAGAAGCCTGGTTCAGCCGGCGGAAAGGGTGAGGCGAGAACATCCCGGTTATCGCAAGGATCCGGCCAAGTATGTCATGCTGCCCGGCTTTGCCCGGCAGCGGCGCCCCCTGGTGGAGAAACGCCTGGAAGGGTTATGCCGGGCAGCCTCAGCATCACCGCTGAACCGCATTGAAAAGGGCTCGACGGATTACGGCATTGTCTGCTCCGGGATCGCCTATCAGTATGTCAA
>CAZQVX010000188.1:0-3304 GCA_964596845.1 uncultured Syntrophomonadaceae bacterium
GGAAGATCCGGCGATCAGCGCCCTGTCGGCCATCGTCATGGACCGGGAGAGCGGCAGGGTCCTCTGGGCTAAAGATCCCGGTAGCCGCCTGCCTATCGCTTCTACCACCAAGATTATGACCGCCCTGCTGGCCCTGGAGCTGGGCTGTGAAGACGATACCATAACAGCCAGCAAAAAAGCTGCGGAAACCGAAGGCTCCTCTATCTGGCTCGATGCCGGTGAGAAAAAGACGCTGGGCGAACTGCTCTACGGTCTGATGCTCCGCTCGGGCAACGACGCTGCTGTAGCCATCGCCGAGCATATCGCCGGTTCAGAAGAAAAATTTGTCGAGATGATGAATGAAAAGGCCGCAGCTCTGGGGGCGGCCGATACCCTCTACTCCAACCCGCACGGCCTGCCTGACGGACCTCACTACAGTACTGCCCGGGATCTGGGCCTCATCACCTGCCGGGCGCTGCAAAACGAACGCTTCCGCCGGATTATCTCCACTCCTGAACGAACCATCAGTTGGCCGGGCCAACCCTGGGATAGGGCCATGAGCAATCAGAACAAGCTGCTGCAGCTCTATCCGGGCGGTGACGGGGTGAAAACA
This sequence comes from uncultured Syntrophomonadaceae bacterium, assembly GCA_964596845.1. Lineage (GTDB taxonomy): Bacteria > Bacillota > Dethiobacteria > DTU022 > DTU022 > JAAZIN01. The sequence continues at coordinate 593 of CAZQVX010000188.1, forward strand.
GGCTGGACCATTGCCGCCGGCCGATGCTTTGTCGGCTCGGCCACGCGTGAGGGGTGGCAGCTGGTCTGCGTGGTGCTCAATGCCCCGGAGATGTGGGAAGATGCCGTTCTTTTGCTCGATTACGGCTTCGAGAACTACCGGCGCCACAAAATGTTCGGCCCGGGGGAGGTTATCTGCACTGCCCCCGTCCGGAAGGGGAGAGAGCGGGTGGGGGTGACGGTAACAGAGGATCTTTACCTGCCGCTGCAGCCGGGCGAAGAGGGCTCTTTGCACTGCCGCTTTCTTTTAGACGAAAAGATCAAAGCGCCCCTCTCCGCCGGGGCCGCCGTAGGCGAGGTGGAGATTTACCTGGGGGATAACCTGCTCCGGCGGGCTCTCCTCTGCGCAGCCCGGGATGTAGGCAAAAAGGGGCCGGCGGGCTACTTTAAAGATTTCTTGCGCATCCTGCTGGGCGGGGGGGTGAAAGATTGATCGGCTATCTCTGGGCCGCTCTCATCTGTATTTCGGTTCTGGTCGCCGCCTTGCGGGGCGATATGGCTGTGATCACGCCGGCCATATTCAAGGCGGCGGAGCGCGGGGTCACGGTAGCCCTGGGGCTCATCGGAACGATGACTTTCTGGCTGGGCATTATGAAGTTGATTGAATCTTCAGGGATTATGGAGCTGCTGAACAGGCTGCTCCGCCCCCTGGCCCGCCTCATCTTTCCCCGGATACCGGCGGGCCACCCCGCCATGAACGCTATTTTGATGAATTTAAGCGCCAATGTCCTGGGGCTGGGCAATGCCGCCACCCCTTTCGGGATTAAGGCCATGGAGGAGATGCAGAAGATCAATCCACAGGGCGGCCGGGCCACAGATGAGATGTGCACCTTTCTGGCCATCAACACCTCCAGCATCACCCTCATCCCCACCACGGTCATGGCTTTGCGGGCGGCGGGCGGCGCGGCAAACCCCGCCGACATTATAGGCGCCACCATTCTGGCTACTCTTTGCTCCACGGCGGTGGCGCTCCTGGCCGACCGCATGCTGCGCCGGAGGGTGGGGGGCTCATGATGGCCCGGCTCATCGATATCCTGGCGGCCTGGCTCATTCCGCTGCTCATTGTCGCGGCTATCGCCGGTTCGATCCTGCGCCGGGTAAACCTTTTCGACCGCTTCATCGAGGGGGCCAGGGAGGGCTTCGGCATCTCGGTCCGCCTCATTCCCTACCTGGTAGCCATGCTGGTGGCGATCACCCTCTTTCAGGAATCGGGGGCGATGGAGCTTTTTGCCGGGTGCCTGGAACCCATACTTCTTCGCTTCCGGGTGCCCGCAGAGGTGCTGCCGCTGGCGGTGATGCGTCCCCTTTCGGGAAGCGCCTCCCTGGCCATTGTGGCCGATATCCTGGAGCGGCAGGGGCCTGATTCTCTTACGGGGCGCATCGCCTCGACCATGATGGGGAGCACGGAGACCACTTTTTATGTTCTCACCGTCTACTTCGGGGCGGTGGGCATCTATCGCACCCGGCACGCCATGGCCACGGGGCTGCTGGCCGATCTGGGCGGTTTCATTGCGGCAATCGTGGTCTGCGGGATTGTATTCGGTTAGAGATATGGAGGGGCTGGGGACTTGAAGGAACAACTTGTGGTAGTGGGCGGCGGCTGGGCCGGCTGTGCGGCGGCCCTGGCGGCGGCAAAGAAGGGCCTGCCTGTCACCCTGGTGGAGCGGACTGACCGCCTGCTCGCCTCGGGGCTGGTGGGGGGGATCATGCGCAACAACGGCCGCTACACCGCCGCCGAAGAGCTGACGCTCATGGGAGCGGGTGAGCTGGTGGCCGTTACCGATGCCGCGGCGCGCCATAAGAATGTTGATTTTCCCGGGCACCGTCATGCCTCGCTCTATGATGTGGAGAGGGTGGAGCTGCCGGTAGAGCGTCTTTTGCTGAGCCGCGGCGTGAGGCTGCTGCGGCAAAGCCGGGCCGTGGATGTGGTCGTGGAGCAGGGGAGGATCACAGCGCTGCGGGTGCTGCAGCGGGGCGGGGAGAGTATCCTTCTGCCGGGCACGGTTTTTGTCGATGCCAGCGGCACCGCCGGGCCGTCGGGCAACTGCAGCCGTTTCGGCAACGGCTGCGCCATGTGCATCTACCGCTGTCCTACTTTCGGGCCCCGGGTGAGCATGGCGGTCAAGGCCGGGGCCGCAGAGACGACCATCATGAGGCGGGGAGGTGTGCCCGGCTACTTCAGCGGCTCCTGCGAGCTTGAACCGGCCACCCTGGCCCCCGAACTGCTGGCCGAGGTTAAAGAAAAAGGGCTGGTGATCATTCCGCTGCCCCCCGGGGCCTTCGAATCCCAGGATAATGTATCGGTGCAGATCAAGGCCTGCCGCCAGTACACCTCCGAGGCTTACGCCAACAACCTCATCCTTCTGGATACCGGGGCCATCAAAATGATGGTGCCCTTCTTGCCCCTGACCATCCTGCGTCGCCTTGATGGCTTTGCTGAGGCTGTTTTCCGGGATCCCCTGGGGGGGAGCCGGGGCAATTCCATTCGCTTCAGCGGCCTCGTCGAGCGCGATGGGCGGCTCATGGTCCCCCCGCTGAAAAACCTCTTCGCCGCCGGTGAAAGAGCCGGGCTGGGCCTGGGCCATACCGAAGCCATGGTCACCGGCACCCTGGCCGGACATAACGCCTGGCGCCTGAGCCGGGGAGCGGAGCTTCTTGAGCTGCCCCGCGGCTG
>CAZQVX010000189.1:0-3295 GCA_964596845.1 uncultured Syntrophomonadaceae bacterium
GGCAGCCGGCCGGTTATCTTAATCGGGCGCGACACCCGCCTTTCAGGTGATATGCTTGAGAGTTCACTTGTTGCGGGGATCACCTCCGCCGGTGCGGCGGCGCATATTTTAGGGATAGTCCCCACGCCGGCCGTTGCTTACCTGACCCGTTTGCTGCAGGCGAACGCCGGTATCGTCATTTCTGCTTCGCATAACCCCATCGAGGATAACGGTTTAAAAATATTCAATGGCGATGGTTTAAAGCTGCCTGATGAAATGGAAAGAGAAATTGAAAGGATTTATTTTCACTACACTGAATCAGGGGAGAGCTTGCAGAGCCCGGAAGGGTCCGCCATAGGCTGCATCTTTCACGACGGTGGGACGCTTGAAAACTACCTGCGGCACCTTAAAAGCACTGCTTCTTCGCTTAAAGGGCTGCGTCTGGTGGTAGACTGCGCCCACGGCGCCGCCTGCCGCCTGGCCGGCGAACTGCTGCAAGGACTGGGAGCCGATGTTGTGCTTTTGCACGATGAAGCCGACGGCGGGCGGATCAACGTCAATTGCGGGGCTACCCATACATCAGAACTGCAGCGCGAGGTAGTGCGCAGCGGCGCCGATGCCGGGCTGGCTTTCGACGGCGATGCAGACCGCCTTATTGCAGTTGACGAAAAGGGCTCCGAGGTCGATGGAGATGGGATCATGTCTATTTGCGCTATCAGCATGGTCGGGCAGGGGAAGCTGCAGAAAAATACCCTGGTGGCCACCGTAATGAGCAATGGGGGTCTCGATCTGCTGGGTCAAAAACATGGCTTCATGCTGCGGCGCACTGCGGTGGGCGATCGCTACGTCCTCGAGGAGATGCTAGCCGGAGGCTACAACCTGGGCGGGGAGCAGTCCGGTCATATCATCTTCTCTGATCATGCTACCACCGGGGACGGCTTGCTGACAGCGCTGCAGTTTCTGGCTGCCGTCCACTCCACCGGGCGCCCCCTCTCCGAGTTGGCGGGCCGGCTGGAAAGGTTTCCCCAAGTTCTTTACAATGTGCCTGCCGCCGTGCGAAAAAAATGGGAAGGCAGCCCCGCAGTGGTCTCTGCCATTGAGGATCTGCGCAGCAGGCTGGGCCGGCACAGTCGGATTCTCGTTCGCCCCTCGGGGACTGAACCGCTCATCCGGATCATGCTCGAAGCCCCTTTTCCAGAGGATATGCTTTGGGAGGAAGCCCGCAAACTGGCCCACGTTATTTCCCGGGAAACGTCCTAATATTTGTTTATTTACTCAAAACATTTAAAATAATAGTGATTAGTCTCCACATTCTGCTTAAAATAGTCTATAATAAAATTGTCCTTTCGTTGTGCAGGAGTACTGTTGTGATCCTGAGCGCAGCGAAGGATCTCATTTTTAAGTTTCCAAGAAAGATCGGGTGATCGTAGAAAAGGGGTGTTATTTTGCCGCTGCTCGAAGGTGAAGAGGAGCTTATCCGGACAAGCGTGGCCGGGATATTGCAGGATTGTGAAAAGGCGCGGGAGAATTTGATCCCCCTACTGCTCCAGGTGCAGGAAACGCTTGGCTATCTTCCTGGACCGGCCATGCAGCAGATCGCTGATGCTCTCAAAATACCGGCTGTTGAAGTGTATGGGCCGGCCACATTTTACAACCAGTTTCGTCTCCACCCGCCGGGTGAACACCAGCTAAAGGTTTGCATGGGGACTGCCTGCTATATGGTCGGCGGTCGAATCGCCATGGAATGCTTCGAGAGAAGGCTGGAGATCGGAGAGGGGGAGACCACCCCTGACCGTAAGTTCAGCCTGGAACGGGTGGCTTGCGTAGGCTGCTGTACCATGGCCCCCGTTGTCGTTGTCGATGAGCAGGTCGAGGGGCGGGTGACCCCCACCAGGGTGGATGGGATCTTGCTCTCCTTTGAAACAGAGCAGCAGCACCCGGCGAATAAGACGATGGACGCGAAGGGGGAGGAGGCTTCATGAAAGGGGAGCAGGCTGCTGAGCGTTACCGCAAACTCGAAGATGAAGCCGCAGCCGGGATAAAAGCGCTCTACGATGAACCGGTGGTCCGGGTGGGGACAGCCACCTGCGGCATTGCCGCCGGCGCTCTGCAGGTCAAGGAGGCCTTCGTCAGGCTCATCGAAGAGAGGGGCATTGCGGCAAAGGTGATCGATGTGGGCTGCATGGGCCACTGTTATGCCGAGCCGCTGGTGATCATCTCCAAGCCGGGCTTTCCCTCTCTCTGTTACGGTTATGTTGATGAAGACCTGGTCGAGCGGCTGGTGGAAGACTTTTTGGTCCAGGACGACCCCTGCTATGAATTTGCCCTGGTGGCTTTAGATCCCAACGAGGTCTTTCCTACCTTCAGCGATTTTCCCCGCGGTGTCTACGAGCAGAAAATTGTTCTGGAGCACTGCGGTTTCATAGATCCCGGTGATATCGATCATTACATCGCCCAGGGCGGCTACAGTGCTCTGGCTGCAGCGCTGAATGATGAACCTTTACGGGTTCTGGAAACGGTAAAAGAATCCCACCTGCGCGGACGCGGCGGAGCCGGTTTCCCGGCGGGGCTTAAATGGGAGGCGGCGGTCAAAAGGGGCCCCGGTGAGAAATATGTGATCTGCAACGCCGACGAGGGTGATCCGGGCGCTTTCATGGATCGCAGCATCCTTGAATCCTGTCCCCATCAGGTTATCGAAGGGATGATCCTCTGTGCCTATGCAATAGGTGCAGAGAAAGGTTACCTTTATATCAGGGCTGAGTATCCCCTGGCTGTAAAACGGGTGCGCGAAGCCCTGGAGCAGGCTCGAGAGAGGGGGCTTTTAGGCGACGCCATCCTGGGCAGTTCCTTTAACTGCGATCTGGAGGTGTTTCAGGGTTCGGGTGCTTTTGTCTGCGGCGAAGCCACCGCCCTGGTCCGCTCCATGGAGGGGCAGATGGGCATCCCGGCGACGCGGCCGCCCCGCCTGGCCGAGGCAGGTTATCGCGGCCGGCCCACGGTGCTGAATAATGTCAAGACCTTTGCCTATATCCCGCCAATCCTCAGCCGGGGCGCCGCCTGGTTTAGAAGTATCGGCACAGATGATAATCCCGGCACCGCTGTCTTTTCACTTGTGGGCAAGGTTGCGCATACCGGTTTAGTGGAGGTGCCCATGGGGACAACCCTGCGCCAGCTCATCTACGACGTGGGAGAAGGGCCGGCTAATGAAAAAGCCTTTAAGGCGGCCCAGATTGGGGGGCCTTCCGGGGGCTGCCTTCCCGAGGCGGCGCTCGATATCCCCATTGACTTCGATTCGCTGCAGGAGGCGGGGGCGATC
>CAZQVX010000190.1:0-3275 GCA_964596845.1 uncultured Syntrophomonadaceae bacterium
TTTACGCTCCGTTATATTACATAAATTCCAGTGTATGAAAAAATTATACTACCTTTTTTCGAGAAAAAAGATATTTATCGTGCTCTGGAAGAGTACATGTTCTATTTATAAGTGTGCTTCCGGCGCACTACCGTCCCCCTGATCTATAGGCTGCCGACATCTCAACTTCGGGAAAGGGGATGACAACGGGGACATCCATATGTTCGATAATATGAACGTGTATCTGGTACACCTCTTCAACATTCTCCGGGGTCATACTTTCCAGGCCGCCATGGGCAAAGACCCGTGAGTCTTTGAGAAATAGAAAACGGTCACAGTAGCGAATGGCCAGGTTGAGGTCGTGAATAACGATCACTACAGAAATATCGTGCTCCCGGGCAATTATTTTTACCATGCGGAGCACTTCATGCTGATTCCGGGGATCCAGGTTGCTCGTGGGTTCATCAAGAAGCAGCAGCTTAGGCTGCTGGGCCAGGGCTCTGGCCAGCATGACCTTCTGCCTCTCTCCGCCGGAGAGCTCCGCCACGCTGCGCAAAGCGAAATTATCCAGCTGCATTTTCTCGATTATCTCATGCACGATTTGCATATCTTCTGACGTTGCATCCCAGGTGATATACGGTTTTCGGCCCAGTAGGATGGCATCAAATACAGTCATGTTAAGCGATATATTGTTCTGCGCAACATATGAAATGTTCCGGGCCATCTCATTCCGCGTCATCCTGGAGACACTGCTGCCGTCAACCAAAATTTCGCCCTTTTGGGGAGGACAGATCCCGTTGATACATTTGAGCAGCGTGCTTTTGCCGGCTCCATTGTTCCCCAATACGGCAATGCACTGATTTTTATCCAGGGCAAAGCTGACCTCCTCCAGTACATTTCCGGCGCCGGGCTTGTAGGCGAAGGTGACATTGTTGACCTCAACCACTTCTCTCCAACCCCCTGAACAGGAGATAAAGAAACATGGGAGCACCCAAAAATGAAGTGATCGCTCCAATGGGCAGGATGACCGGCGCGATGACCAGCCGGCCAAAGGTGTCCGCCAGGATGAGCAGCAGCGCTCCGGCGGCGGCGGAACAGGGTATGAGATAACGGTAGTCGTTGCCCACAAACCGGCGCATGATATGCGGCGCTATCAAGCCCACAAAACTGATTATGCCTACAAAAGAGACCGCCACAGCCGCAGTGAGCGTGCCGATGCCCATGCCCGCCAGCATCACCACCCTGGTGTTAACCCCGAGGCTCTTTGCCGTATCCGCCCCGCTTTCCATGGCATTGTAATTCCAGCGGTTCAGCAAAAAATAAACCAGGGCAATTAAAAATACCGCCGCCAGAATGAGCAGCACCCTCCAGCCCGCCGCGCCCAGGTTTCCGAAAGTCCAGAAGACAACAGTGGCGATCTTCGTAGGATCGGCAAAGTATTGAAGCAAAGCGGTGCCGCCGGAAAAGAGCGAGCTTAAGGCGACGCCGGCCAATATGAGCCCCCCCGGGCCCAAGTCCCGCTTAAGCTGGGAAAGAATGATAATAACCAGCGTAGACAGAGAGCCGCAGGCGAAAGCACAAATGGTCACGATATAAGGATTGTTGATGGCAATAGCCGAGGCGGCGGAGTCGGATTGCACCACTCCGCCGCCAAAAACAATAATCCCCAGCGCCGCCCCGAAGGCGGCGCCTTGCGATACGCCCAGTGTCGATGCCGAGGCCAGCGGGTTTTGCAGAACACACTGCATGACAGCGCCGGAAACAGCCAGCGCGCCGCCCACCAGGATAGAGGCCGTGACTCTGGTCAACCGGATATTCCAGATGACGGTATGGGACTGGGGGCTTCCCCGGCCCAGCAGGGTCCGGATTACCTCCGGCAGAGGAATGTGCATGGACCCGGCGCTCACTGCATAGAGCGCTACGACAGCAGTTGCCACAATCGCCGCCGCCAGGACAATCTGCTTTCTTTTTATATAGGAGGCGTAAGCCTCCAGTTGGGTGGTTCGATGATCAGCCGTAATTAATCCTCTCCAAAGGTTACTTTGCCGTATCCAAATCCGGAAGTTTCAAGTTCGCCCAGATAGTTCTCAGCGCCGAGGAAAAACTTGAATATCTCATTGGCTTTCTCTTCGAATACGATGTCTGCAAACTGATCGGGAAAGACAATGCCGGCCACATAATAGCTGTTAACCAGAGGAATCTCGACATTTGAATAGTAGGATGTGGAGCTGGGATACTGGTAAACCTGCGAACCTTGAAAGGCAGCCAGGTGCGCATAGAAATCGTGATTCTCGGTATAATCGTCCTTGACAATGTTTACACCTCCGCTGTCCAGAAAAATGTAGCGGGGGTTCCATTCAATAATCTTCTCTTTGTCGATGAGCACAGCATCAACTTCACTTGTAATACCTTCGGTAGCATCATTTGCATTAATTGCTTCAAAAACAGCATATTTGACATAAACGCTATCGATCCCGTGGATGCCCTTGTATGTTGCGGCAGCTCCCAAAACCGAAGGCTTATCCCCTGCGGGGATACCTGCCGTTCTTGCATCGAGATCCTCCAGGCAGCCGTTGATAAAACTGATGACCGCTTCAGCCCGCTCAGGCACCCCGCAAACATCAGCCAGCAGGCGAAGCGCCTCTTCATAATCCTCTCCAAAAAGGGTTCCCATGGGTACTGCAACAACAGGGATGCCCGTTTTGGTCTGGATTTCATCCGCCAGCTCCCCGGCATAAGAGCAGAGGATCACATCGGGATTCACCTTGATGATCTCTTCCGGATAATAGTCGGTGGCGCCAAAGCTATCGGTGCCCACGATGGGCAGCCCGGCCCACAGCTCTTTGTTGGCATAGGCATAAGCAGTCACCGGATTTATTTCATCAAAAGACATCCCCCCGATGCCTACCGCCCTGTCGGCAAGTCCAAGATAGGTAATCATGCGCGGCGTATTTGCCAGGGGCACAATCGTCTCCACCACTAAGGGTATTTCGACTTTGCGGCCAACCATATCGGTTATCGTCCGCGTGGCTGCCTCCGGCGTCTGTCCGGAGTTGTCCCCGCAGCCGCAGACGGCACAGGTTACCAGGATAGCAATTAACAGCAGCATTATCGATCTTTTCATCACTTAATTCCTTTCTTTTTAAGTGCTATACCTTTATTGTCCTGGTGTAATCGTCAAAGCAGTCCAGGCAAACGATTTTTCCATTCTGGTTTCTCGTCCTCGGCTCCATAGCATACTCCCCGCAGCAACTGCATTTCAGGGAGGAGAAAAGGCGCGCCTTTCCAGGCACCGC
>CAZQVX010000191.1:0-3255 GCA_964596845.1 uncultured Syntrophomonadaceae bacterium
CCCACCCTGGCCGAAGAGGCCGAAAAGATCATCAAGGCGCAGATGGCGCGCGGCGTCGCCTTCGACCGGGGGAACTTTATCCGGAGGACAGTCAAACTCTTCCCTGTGTTGCTTCCCCTTTTCATCAGCGCTTTCAGGCGAGCCGACGAGCTCATCACTGCCATGGAATCACGCTGCTACACGGGGGGAGCGGGACGGACGAAGATGAAAGTGCTGCGCATGGGCAAAAATGACTTTTTCGCCTGGGGCGTATTCTTTATTTTTGCCGCCATCCAGGTTGCCCTGATCCTTACATTGGCCTGCCCGTATTGAGTCTACCCAGGCTACTTGGAAACGCCGGTGGTATTACCGGTGAGACGCTTTCTTAATCCCAGCAGATCAAAACCCTGCAGATGAACGTAATCCGGCAGCCCCTCTTTGAATATGGGGGCTACTTCGCCCGTGATCAGGGGGCGGGCATAGTCCAGAAACTGCGTTTGGATATGGCTGCCCGAGGGGGCAATCCAATCGGCGGGAACCTTATGCTCCACATTAGCCACCCGGGAAAGCTCCACTGTGCCCGCACTGCAGCGGTAAGCAGTGGCATCCTCTTCGCGGACCAGGGTGATCATGATCCCCGAGCGGCCCTGCCGCGCCTCTTTAACTGCTGCCGAGCCCACCAGATAGGCCTCTTCGGCATCGGTTCGAGATGCAAAATGAGCCGCCGCCCGCTGCATAGTCCCGAGAACCATGCTCCTAACATTTACCCCCATCTCATCTTCAATGATCCCCTTCAGGGTGTCGGCCAGACCGCCCAGGCGGGCATGGCCAAAGGGATCCTTCCCCCTGCCCGCGAAGACATAATCACCTCCGGCGTAGCGGATCCCCTCCGAAGCTACAATATACGCAAAATGGTACTCCCGGTAAACCTCGGAGACCTCCTCGAGAAACGTTTTCTGATCGAAGGGAATCTCGGGGAGGTAGACCAGGTGGGGGGCGTCACATTCATCCCTTTTGGCCAGAGCTGCGGCAGCTGTCAGCCAACCGGCATTCCTGCCCATGGCCTCGAGGACCACGATGCGGTTGCTTGTCACCAACCCCTGCAGATCCAGACCGGTCTCGAGGACAGTGGCCGCCAGGAACTTGGCCGCACTGCCGTAACCGGGCGTGTGATCAGTATAAGGCAGGTCATTGTCGATTGTCTTGGGAACCCCGACAACCCTCATTTCATAACCCGTTTTGCCGGCGAAGCGGTTGATCTTATCCGCTGTATCCATGCTGTCATTGCCGCCGATATAGAAAAAATAGCGGATATCATGCTTTTTAAACGCCTCCAGCAGGCGAGCATAATCCTCTTCCTGTGATAGTTTGTAACGGCTCGACCCCAGAGCCGCCCCGGGCGTATAGCGCAAACCCTCGATAATATGTTGCGGCTGCCCGGACAGATCGAGCAGATTTTCTTCCAAAACGCCGCGAATGCCGAAAAGTGCCCCGTAGATCAACCCCGGCGGGTCGCCTTTCAGCCATTCCTGGACCACCCCGCTAACACTGCCGTTGATCACTGCAGTAGGCCCGCCTGATTGAGCCACAACCGCATTTCCCCGCAGTTTCATTTTAATTCCCCCTTCCAGCCTTATTAAAAGTGGTAATGCCTGACAGCATTATTCATCATTTTTCGGTGTAAATCCGCTGTTACCCCTCCCACCTGCTCTTTTGCCGGCGCGCCTCAGGACTACTTTATGCATTTCGGGGCCAATTAATTAAAAAAGCGGCGCCCCCTCATGCTCATTCGCCCATATCCTTCGCCCCCGCGAAGATGCCGCCCGGCACCCGTAAAGCAACCCTTCAGCGCTAACTCTCTACAGCAGGGATGGCTCCACGAGCCAGTTCATCACAACGGTTGTTATAATAGTCATCACTATGCCCTTTTACTTTGCACCATTCCACCTGGTGTTTGGCCGTAAGCGCAAGCAGATCCTGCCAGAGATCCTGGTTTTGCACCGGCTTGTTGGCTTTGGTCTGCCAGCCGTTCAGCTGCCAGCGCGGAATCCAGCGCAGGCGAAAAGCGTTAATCAGGTAAGCACTGTCGCTGTGCAGCCGCACCCGGCTCGGCCCGGGGAGAGCGCGCAGCGCTTCAATGGCGGCCCTCAGTTCCATCCGCTGATTGGTGGTATCGAGCTCACCGCCGGATATTTCCCTCTTTTCGGTATCCGCCGCCCCGCCGCCCATAATCACCGCACCCCAGCCGCCCGGCCCGGGGTTGCCGGAACAGGCCCCATCCGTATAGATCGTTACTTCCGGCAGACCGGCCCCGGTGATGACGATGCCGGAGCTGGTGCCGATACGGGTGGCTCCGGCGTCAATCATCTCCAGGGCCGCTTCGCGGGTGCGCACCCCGCCGGAAGCCTTGATGCCCATATCCGGACCTATTGTTTTCCGGATCAGGCGGATATCGGCGGCAGTGGCGCCCCCGGGGCCGAACCCCGTTGAAGTTTTAACAAAATGCGCACCGGCCGCTTTTGCCGCCCGACAGGCGGCAATTTTTTCGGCATCAGTCAAAAGTCCCGTTTCGATGATTACCTTAACCGCCCGACCGCAGGCCGCCTTCACCACGGCAGTAATCTCTTCACGAATATAGTTGACAGCGCCGCCCTTGAGGGCACCCAAATGGATGACCATATCGATTTCATCAGCCCCGGCGGCAACGGCTTCACCGGTTTCAAAGGCTTTCACTGCAGCGGTGGCTGCCCCCAGGGGAAATCCGATCACCGTCGCAATGCGCACGCCGCTGCCGTGAAGGTGCCCGCGGGCCTCTTTCACATAAACCGGGTTCACGCAGACGGCGGCAAAATTGTATTGACGGGCTTCCGCGCAGAGCCTGGCGATATCCTCTTTAGTTGCTTCGGGCTTCAACAGCGTATGGTCTATAAACCCGGCAAGGTCAACTTCTTCACGCATGTTATTCCCCCCATATTTACAAGATGTTGGGAAAGTTAGTTACTTTGGTACCTATAACCAAAGTAACTAACTGTGGCGCCCGGTGCGGTCGACGCAGCCGTAGACAAGCGGTGGCGGCGGCACCGGGGCAGGATCTATTGCATAGGCGCCTGTGACGAGACGGCGGGTTTTCTCGGCAGGCGGAGCGCCGGGGGCGCAGTTCAGGTGGAGCAGGGCCAGCTCATCGCCGGGGTTCACCCTGTCGCCGACTTTTTTGAGCAGCGTCACCCCAACGGCGGGATCGACGGCGCCGTCTACGGTTTCCCGGCCGGCTCCGAG
>CAZQVX010000192.1:0-1861 GCA_964596845.1 uncultured Syntrophomonadaceae bacterium
GGACAGCTCCAGCCGCCCCAGTTCGCGCCTGTAGATCTTCTCATCATGCTCATCATCAAAACCTTCCTCGCCGGGGCAGAGCCAGCCTCTGGTGCCGCAGACAGTCCATTCTCCAAAATCGAAATGATCATTTTGCAGGGCGGCAATGCTTTTCGGCAGTGCTGCGCGCACCTTGCTGATGGAATCCCACCAGTAATCATGGTTGCCGCGCAGCAGAAGTTTGCAGCCCGGAAGGGCGGCGATCCGGCGCAGATCGACGGCAGCCTCTGAAAGCTGCATGGCCCAGGAGATATCGCCGGCCACGATCACTAAATCATCCTCCGCCACGAGGCGGCGCCAGTTGGCGGCGATCCTTTCCGCATGATTCTCCCAGGCAGGCCCAAAAACATCCATCGGTTTCGACTGATCATGCGACAGGTGCAGATCGGCCAGGGCCCAGATGGTCATACACTCACCTCATCAAAATATTTCCAAAATCAATCATACTACTTTTTTAGCAATATGACAAAAATAAATTTGGTTTTTTAGTTTGCAATTTTGAAATAATATGATACAATATCCGCATATATATAAGAAGATGATACTTTAAAACTGCATCGGGAGGGTTTATGATGAGCAAAACAGCTAAAAAGGCTGCACCGGGCAAACGGCCCCGCCGTTACCTGCGCAGCCGGATTACCCGCAATCTGATTCTGGACACGGCTCATAAGGTATTTATCCAGGAGGGCTATGCGAAGAGCACCATCGCCAAGATCAGCGAAAATGCCAACGTAGGCTACGGCACGGTCTACAGCCACTTCAAGGGAAAGGATGACATTCTTAGCCAGGTCATCGATAATGTCCTTGATGATTTTTACACCTTGCTGGATATAGAATTTGCTCCCACCTCCCTGAAAGAGGCTGAAAGAATTTTTTATAACCTCATGCTGACCGCCTTCAACCTGGCCGAACAGAACCGCCCCATCATGAAAGTTTACCAGCAGGCGCTCAGGCTTTCTGAAACCATAGTCGTGCACTGGCAGAGCGTGAAGGACCATTTCCAAAAGGTAGCCCGCAAGTCCATCATCTATGCTCAGGAAAAAGGGTTCGCCAAAGACTTTGATCCCCAAATCGCAGCTAAAGGTTACGTGCTTCTGGTCGACCGTTTTATCTGGGAAGTAGTCGAAGAGCGCGAAGATGATGTGGAGCGGCTCTGCACGATCTTAAACGGTATGGTCTTACAGGGTTTCTTTAATAGCCCTGAGTAATAATAAAATACATTGAGTCATTTTGCCCGGCGGGCTGAACGGCCGGTCCCGTTCAGCCCGCCGTGTGAATAGCCCGCCTTTCAGTGACCACCCAGTCCATCCGCCGGTCCCAGGGCTCTACCGGGACCTGCTCCACCAGCTGCAGCTCAAAAGCCAGGGCCACCAGGGGTACCCCGGGGCGCAGCCGCTCAAAGAAACGGTCGTAGTAACCGCCCCCGTAGCCCAGGCGGTTGCCCTGCAGATCAAAAGCCACCCCCGGGACAATGAGCAGATCAATCTGTCCCGGATCAACGGGCCGCAGCGCCTCAAGCCGCGGTTCAGGAATATTAAAGGGGCCGGGGGCCAGATCTTTTTCCAGGTCGAGAAGCTCCGAAGAGATCAGCTTACGCTCCCGGGTCAGCATTTTGGGAATAAGCACCCGGTTGCCGCAGCGGATACTTTCCTCAACTATTCCTCTGGTGTCGACCTCGCTGCGAAATGTGAGAAAAAACATGATGGTGCGCGCTTCCCGGTAGAAGGGCAGCTTTACCAGCTGCCCCGCAACAGCCTCGCTCTTGGCTGAAATTTCCTCTGCAGTGAGGCTGTCCCTCAAGGCATAAATCTGTTTACGCAGG
>CAZQVX010000192.1:1961-3170 GCA_964596845.1 uncultured Syntrophomonadaceae bacterium
TCTTCCAGCAGGAGCGGCAGCCGGCGGGACAGGTCAGCCCAGGGGACCTCTTCTTTCTCCCCGTTGTCGCGGCGCACCAGAACAACCTGCTCCGCATCGAGATCACGGGGCCCCAGCTCGATCCGCAGGGGCACTCCCTTCATCTCCCACTCGTTGAATTTCCAGCCCGGCGAGTAGCCCTCGCGATCGTCGAGCCTGACCCGGATACCGGCCTGCCGCAGGCTCTCTGTAAGGCGACGGGCCGCCGCGAGCACCTCATCGCGGGCCTTCTTGGAGATAATGGGCACCATCACCGCCTGAAGCGGCGCAATTCGCGGCGGCAGGATCAAGCCGCGGTCATCACCGTGCACCATGATCAAAGCCCCGATGAGCCGGGTGGAAACTCCCCAGGAGGTCTGCCAGACATGCTTCAGCGTATCGTCCTGATCCAGGAAAGTGATGTCGAAAACGCGGGCAAAGTGCTGCCCCAAATTATGCGAAGTGCCGGCTTGCAGCGCCCGGCCGTCACGCATGAGCCCTTCGACAGTATAGGTGCGCAAAGCTCCGGCAAACTTCTCCCGCTCCGATTTGCGACCGGTGATCACCGGAATAGCCATTTCAGTCTCTAAAAATTCCCGGTAAACGTCCAGCATCTTCAGCGTCTCCACCTCGGCTTCTTCCTCGTTCCGGTGGCAGGTATGCCCTTCCTGCCACAAGAATTCAGAGGTGCGCAGAAAAGGCCGGGTCACCTTTTCCCAGCGGACCACGTTGCACCATTGATTGATCAGCAGGGGCAGATCGCGCCACGACTGAACCCAGCGCGCGTAGAAGTCACAGATTATCGCCTCTGAGGTGGGCCGCACCACCAGCGGCTCGCTCAGTATCTCGCCGCCGCCCTTCGTCACCAGAGCCACCTCGGGGGCAAACCCCTCCACATGCTCCGCCTCTTTTTGGAGCAACTCCTGGGGAATGAAAAGTGGAAAATAAGCGTTCTGGTGGCCCGTCTCCTTGAAACGTCGATCCAGCAGCGCCTGCACTTTCTCCCAGATGGCATAACCGTACGGACGGATCGCCATGCAGCCTTTCACCGGGGCGTAATCCATAAGCTCGGTCTTTAAAACCACATCAATATACCACTGCGAATAGTCCACCGCCTGCGGGGTAATCTCCTTGACAAAATCCTTCTCCCGGCCCCGCCCGGTGGAAGCGCTATTGCCCTGCTGCCCCATT
>CAZQVX010000193.1:0-3166 GCA_964596845.1 uncultured Syntrophomonadaceae bacterium
TCTGGCTTCAGATGCCCAGACCAAAGCGGTCCAGGAGTTGGTCGCCGGGGTGGCGACCTCCGGGCAGGATGATTTCCAAAAGTTAACTTTTATGCCCGTGGAAGAAATCGGCGTCTTGGAAAGAGAACTCCTTGTGGAAAAACACCTGGTGAGCCCCTTTTTGGCCCGTGAATCGCAACATGGAGCTTTGCTGCTGCGCCGGGATGAAGCGGTCAGTATCATGGTTAACGAAGAAGATCACTTAAGAATTCAGGTGATCTTGCCCGGACTGCAGCTTGAAGAGGCTTTGCAGGAGGCGGATCGTTACGATGATATCCTCGAGGCGAAGATCAATTATGCTTTTGACGAGGGCTACGGATACCTGACCGCTTGCCCTACCAATGTGGGCACAGGGCTGCGGGCTTCGGTGATGCTGCACCTGCCGGCTTTGATCATGACCGGACAGGCTAACCGGCTGCTGGGGGCGCTTTCCCAGGTTGGACTGGCGGTGAGGGGCCTCTATGGAGAGGGCACCGAGATCATCGGAAATCTGGTCCAGATCTCTAATCAGATCACCCTGGGCCAGTCCGAAGAAGAGATTATCCGCAACCTTGGTGGGGTTACACGACAGGTGATCGAACAGGAACAGGCCGCCCGCCAGGCTCTGCTCAACGAAAACCGGGCCCAGATCGGTGATCGCACATGGCGTTCACTGGGACAGCTCAAGTATGCCCAGCTGATGGGCTCCCAGGAGGCGATGCAGCTTCTTTCCGATGTTCGCCTCGGTTACGATTTGGGCCTGCTGAAAGGGGTTAACCGGAAACTGCTCAACGAAATGCTGGTGGTGATCAGCCCTGCTTGCCTGCAGATCCTTGCAGGGAAGGAGCTTGGCCCTGCGGAAAGAGACCTGGAAAGACCGATGCGTTTGAAAAAACTTATGGAGCAGTTTAAAGAATCGGTATAACCTTATGCAAGGTGCATACTATTATTTGATGTGAGGTGAATGACACATGTTTATGTTCAGTCGCTTTACCGAACGGGCTCAGCAGGTCTTGGTGCTGGCCCAGGAGGAGGCTAAAAGATTGAGTCACAATTTTATCGGCACAGAACACCTGCTTCTGGGGCTGGTCAGGGAAGGTTCAGGTATTGCCGCACGCGCTTTGCAGAATATGAATGTAGATCTGAATCGGGTGCGCACCGAGGTGGAGCGAATTACCCCCAAAGGGGATAAACTCTATTTCCAGGGGATCACCTATACCCCGCGGGCCAAGCGGGTGGTGGAGCTATCCATCGAAGAGAGCCAGAATCTGGGGCACAACTATGTGGGCACGGAGCATATCCTGCTCGGCTTGCTCCGCGAGGGTGAAGGGATCGCCGCCCAGGTCTTGACCAACCTGAATGTTGACCTGAAGCGGGCCCGCAAGGAAGCGATCCAGCTGTTGGGCGGGGAGGAGGGCGCCGCACATTCGGGGAATGAAGGCAAAGATAGCCCGCAAACTCCCACGGTGGATGCTTTTGGCCGGGATCTGACCAAACTGGCTCGTGAGGGCAAACTGGATCCGGTCATCGGCAGAGATAAGGAGATCGAAAGAGTGATCCAGGTTTTAAGCCGGCGCACCAAGAATAACCCCTGTCTCATCGGCGAGCCTGGCGTGGGGAAAACAGCCATTGCCGAGGGGCTGGCTCAGCGGATTATAGAGGGTAATGTGCCCGATATTCTTCGTGGTAAAAGGCTGATTACTATTGAGCTGGCGGCCGTGGTGGCCGGGACCAAATACCGCGGTGAATTTGAGGAGAGGCTGCGCAAGCTGATGATGGAGCTTCGGCAGGCGGGAAATGTCATGGTCTTCATTGATGAACTGCATACGATCATTGGAGCGGGGGCCGCTGAAGGGGCCATCGATGCCTCAAATATCCTCAAACCGGCTCTGGCCCGTGGGGAGATGCAGTGCATTGGAGCCACTACGCTTGATGAGTACCGCAAGCATATCGAAAAAGATCCGGCGTTGGAGCGTCGTTTTCAACCCATTGTGGTCGGCGAACCGGATAAGGAAGAGAGCCTGGCTATCCTCAAGGGGCTGCGCGACCGCTATGAAGCGCATCACAAGGTCAAGATCACCGATGAGGCCCTGGAGGCGGCGGTGAACCTCTCCGATCGTTATATTTCAGATCGGTTTCTGCCGGACAAAGCGATTGATCTCATCGATGAAGCCGCCTCGCGGGTTCGCATTCGCAGCTACACGGCCCCTCCTGACTTAAAACAGATCGAGGAGAAGCTGGCCAACCTGCGCACAGAGAAAGAGGCGGCGGTGCGCAACCAGGAGTTCGAGCAGGCTGCAGAGCTGCGGGACCAGGAGAGAAAAATAAAAGAAGAGCTAACAGAGCTGAAGAAGGAATGGGAGCAGCAGATTGGCACTGCTGATCTCTCCATGGTTACCGATGAGGATGTAGCCTATATCGTATCCAGCTGGACCGGGGTCCCGGTAAAGAAACTCGCCGAGGAAGAATCAGCTCGCCTGCTGAACCTGGAACAGATCCTGCACCGGCGGGTTATCGGACAGGATGAAGCGGTGGAATCGGTCTCGCGGGCGATCCGGCGGGCCCGGGCCGGCCTGAAAGATCCCAAACGCCCGGTAGGCTCGTTTATTTTTCTCGGCCCCACCGGGGTTGGCAAGACTGAACTGGCCCGGGCTTTGGCGGAGGCCATGTTTGGGGATGAGCGGGCCATTATCAGACTGGATATGTCCGAATATATGGAGAAGCATACTGCTGCCCGCCTCATCGGGGCGCCTCCGGGTTATGTTGGTTATGAAGAGGGGGGCCAGCTTACCGAGCAGGTCCGCCGTAAACCCTATTCGGTAGTGCTCTTTGATGAGATTGAGAAAGCGCACCCTGATGTTTTCAATGTCTTGCTGCAGATTCTGGAGGACGGCAGGCTTACCGATGGAAAAGGACGCACAGTCGATTTCCGCAATGTGGTGGTGATCATGACCTCTAACGTGGGGGCGACTTTTATGCATCGGACCTCCCTTGGTTTTGGGGCGGCGAGCGAGGCAGACAGCCATGAAAGGATGAAGGAGCAGATCCTGTCAGATCTGAAGCGGACCTTTCGCCCGGAATTCTTGAACCGGGTCGACGATATCATCGTCTTCCACGCGCTCAATGAAGAGCATATCGAACAGATTGT
>CAZQVX010000194.1:0-3142 GCA_964596845.1 uncultured Syntrophomonadaceae bacterium
GGTTCAGCTTCTAAAGGTCTCTCTCTTTCCCGGCCCAGCAGCCGCTGCGGGGCCAGAAAAGTTTCAGGCCCCAGCAACCGGGGCGTATGAGGCCGCATCAGGGGGGCAAGAACCGTTTTCTTTAGCGCTTCACCGGAGGCATTGTCTGTTATTACCGTATCGAGAAATTCCCTTTTTAGATGAAAGCGCACCATCAGGCCCGAATAGATGCTTTCCTGAAGAACTTGTCCCACCAGGTTTTCCAGATCAACCCGGCTGCTGATAAGCTCCAGGTGGCGTGCTGCGACGTGGCTTAAGGCATTGCTTAACCTGATTATTTTGACGGTGCGATTTTCAGTATCCGGGCCGGGAACTTCATTTTCGAGCCTCTGCCTGGTTTCCCTGACCAGATCTTTGAGATTATCAAATATGTCCTGTTCCAGCTGCAGCTGTTCTTCCATCCTTTTAAGCAGCCTGGCATAATCCGCAGAGTTTAACGACTCGACTACATTACGGCGCACATGCTCCCGCTGCCTTTTGCACTCCTCTTCTATCCCTTCCACAGCCACTTCCAACTCACCCACCGTCTTCAACGCCCCGTCAAAAACCCCCCGGCGGATTTGCTGATCCAGATAGAGCTGCATCACTGAAAAATGCAGGTCGCGGTATATTTCCCGGGACTTAAAAAGCATCTCCAACCCTTTCTCGGTTAGACGCAGGGCAATGGTGTCCCGGCCCAGGATGTTTAGGGGTCGCTGCTCCAACAGCCGAAACTTAACCTTCTGCTCTTCACCGGTAAAAGGGTTATAGAATGCATAGACAAAGGGACTGCCCCTGTTAGTGAGCTCATCAAGAAGCTTATGCGCTATCTGCAGTTCGTCATCGTTTCCTGTCTCCTCTCTCACCATTCGGGGTAATAAGTTGCAGATAAAGTCTTCACAGTCTTCGTAAGTACAGTGGCTATGGTTCAGCATTTTTTCCAGCACAAAGAGCAGCAGGCAGACCCCCAGTTCGAAACCGCGGTAGTTGGCCAGCGATGTTTTCTGCTTCAACTCGTACAGGGGAGAAAAATCGAACATGGCAGTCAAACGCTCGCTGTAGCCATCAGAAGGAATATACTCTAACATTTTCTTCTGAAAAGCGTCGATGCTGCCGTCGTTTTTCGCTTCAAACCTCAGCTCCACCTGCTCGCTCATAGTTCTATCACTCCTATTGCAGCCAACCTGCTGGCCGAGAGGGCTTCCTGGGGGATCATTTTGTTTTTCATCCACAGCTCCAAGATGCTTGTCCTGAGCGCCGGGGAAAAATTCATACAAGAGATATTCATTACTCTAATATCCGTATCATCTACTGGTTTATGCAAAGGCCGGGCGATACCCTGCTTCATTAATAAGGCATACAGCGGTTCGGCCGGCTCTATCTGGGGGACCACTGTTGCCGGCGTGCCGTCGTTGTCATAATGATTAACCTTAGAGAACAACCGGCGATAGATCTTAAACCCTTCCGGATCAAGGTCGCCGAAATAATAGAGTTTAACCGTTTTACCGCTCGCCCAGGGGATGGACTCGAGAAAAGACCAGCTCTTAGTGATTTTGTTGCCTTCGCCGTAAATAATTAGATCCAGGACCGGGGAAAAGCGTAACAGTGATCTTTCCTGTAACCGCGAAATGGATTCAAAGGTATCTTTGTTCTCGATAATGAGACCGTTAATTTCACCACTTGCACCGGCATTGCTACACTGCCGGTAAAAAAACGGTTCTGCCACTTTATAGCAATGCAGATCCTTTAAAGTTAGATTGATTTTACTCAGCAGAGCGGCCCCTGGAGAGGATGAAAAAAACTTCTCGTCACCGGTGAGGGCAAGAGAGCGCTCGTTAACCGTATCCCAAAGCGCGGGCACTGTGTTGCTCGTTGCAAGCAGATATTCATCAATATTTTGCAGTATTTGATGATAAGCTTCGAGCTGCTCAGGATGACGGTGAAAGTAACTAAGATCAATTGAGGATTGAAAGCTGAAAATCTCAGAAGAATACTGCCTGCTCTTTTTCAGGCGGTATCTCGCAGCCAGGGGCGGCACCCGCCCGTTTAACCCGGAACTTTTAATCGGGACCAGTTCGCCCCCTTGAACAAGCCTGGTCGTTGCATGGGCAAAGGTTTCATATGCCCCGGCCCGTTCCCAGGCCGAGATGCCAATTAAAGAGATAACTTCACTTTCAAGATCTCTGCAACTAATCGTCTTATGGGGAAAGCCGGCAATTACCTTTTGTAAGTATTCTTGCAACAGTAACCCTCTTTCAGAAAAAGTCTTACCTGTGCGCAGCGATTGATTAATTACTCATTTCGCATGTCGCTGCCATGTGTTTGCTAATTTCGAAACCCATATCCTATCTTATTTTACATAATATTAGGCTGACTTACAAGCTGGTATGACTTCTCTTCCCAGAGGAACCAGGAGAACCGCTCCCATAGTTCCCCCGATCCCCGTGGTTTTCTGGTTTTTTCCCTGCCTTTTATCGCTGCAACAAAGGAGTGGTTCTATTGTTGTAGCAACAGGCATTATATGGTAACATGGCGAAAGCATAGTCATTGGGAGGGAGAGCTTATGCGTATCAAGAAGCCGGTCCTTTCGGTAGTTTTTAAATTGCTCTTATTAGCCGCAGTGATCGCAGGCTTGTATCAAAACATGTTCCACCACCTTGAGGGATTCAGCTCACTGTCGCTGCGCTACTTCACGATACAAAGCAATATCCTTGTTGCCCTGGCGCTGATCTATTTTCTGCTTTCTTCGGAAAACAACCGGAGGCGGACCATTGTGCGGGGCAGTATTTTGTTAAGTATCACCATCACGGGCCTGGTTTTTCATATCCTGCTCAAGCCGCACCTGGGTGAATTCTTCCCCGGCGGCATTGATCTGGCCAATCACCTGACCCACACCGCAGCGCCGCTGGGTTTCATGCTTGACTGGCTGCTCTTTGACCGCAAAGGGCGGATGCAGCCGGCGGATCTTCCCTACTGGACAATCTACCCGCTGCTGTACTGGCTGGTTACCGTTTTGTTGGGCGCCAGAACAGGTTTCTACCCCTACTTCTTTATGGATGTGGGTGAACTTGGCTATGGCGGGGCGCTTTTATGGCTGGCCGCCCTGGTAGTTGTTTTTTTGCTC
>CAZQVX010000195.1:0-1577 GCA_964596845.1 uncultured Syntrophomonadaceae bacterium
GCCACCGCCGCCTGGACGCTTTCCAAAGAAGCCAGACCGCTGATTTGGGCCAGCGCCCCCACCATGATAGCATTTACCGCCGGGAAACTGCCGATGGTCAGCTGGTGTTTCCAGGCGATGGCCGAGGCGTCCACCCGATAGAGCCGGTAGGCGCCGCCCAGGGGCAGGCTGCACAGAAAGGGGGTCTGCTCCTTTGAGTTCCGGTCGTTGACCAGGAGCGTCCCCCCCTCTTTGAGCCCCGCCGGGATGGCCGCTCCAGTCATGGTGGGATCGATGACCATGACGTAATCGGGCCGGTAGATCCGGCAGCGGGGCATGAGCCTCTCCCGGCCGGCGCGCACAAAGGCGGTCACCGGGGCGCCGCGCCGCTCCGCCCCGAAAAGGGAGAAAGCGCGGGCGTAAAGCCCTTCACGGAAAATAGCTTCGGCAAACACAGCGGCGGCCAGGACAATCCCCTGCCCGCCCCGCCCGTGAAACCGAAACTCAGTCATTTCAAGCATCTCTTCCGCCTCCTTGCATCATCCTGCATGATGGCGCAGATTGCCTGCAGAAAACTGTGTCACCGGCCCGGGCGCCGCGGTTTGTCAGGTTTTTTCGGCAGCACCACGAATTTTTTCTTCGGCCAGCAGATCGGCGATCACCTCAGTCGGCTTCTGCTCTTCGCGGGAACGCTTGAACAGCGCCTGCAGCCTCTCGCCAAGGCGGGCGATAATCGTGCGGACCTCTGCGGGATCGGTGATTCCCAGGCGGCAGCAGTCCACAAAGATGAGGCCGCCGGCATTGATGACGTAGTCGGGAGCATAGAGGATGCCGCGCCGGTAGAGTGCGGCGCCGCTCGCCTCATCCAGGAGCACATTATTGGCTGAACCGGCCACGATGCGGCATTTTAGCCGGGGCACGGTCTCGGGGTTGATCACCGCTCCGGCGGCACAGGGGGCAAATATGTGGCAGTCCTGGTCATAGATCTCGCCGGGTTTTACCGCAACTGCTCCATAGAGTTCGACGGCCAGGTTAACCCTTTGCGGGTCAATGTCGGTAACGATGAGCCTGACATTTTCCGCGGCAAGGTGCCGGCAAAGGGCGCTGCCCACGCCGCCCAGCCCCTGCACCGCCACCGTGAGCCCCTCCAGGTGGGGCTCTCCGAAGAGCTCTTCAGCACATCTTTTCATCCCCTGCCAAATGCCGAAGGAGGTGTAGGGCGAGGGGTTTCCGGCAGAGGATTCGCCGAAGAGATGCGCGGTTTCGCAGCGTATGGTATCGAGATCCCTCTCATCGATCCCCATGTCCACGGAAGTTAGATAGCGCCCCCCCATCTTCTCTACGCAGCGTCCGTAAGCCCGGAGCAAACCTTCATTTTTATCCCGGGCCGGATCGCCGATGATGACCGCCTTGCCTCCGCCCAGGCTCAGATCTGCCGCCGCCGCTTTGTAGGTCATGCCGCGGGCCAGGCGCAGCACATCTTCTACCGCGACTGACTCGGTGGGGTATTTGAACATGCGCGTCCCGCCCAGAGCCGGGCCCAGCGCGGTACTGTGGATGGCGATGATCGCCTTGAGCCCGCTGGGCGGATCATGAAA
>CAZQVX010000195.1:1677-3135 GCA_964596845.1 uncultured Syntrophomonadaceae bacterium
GAAAGGCTGGACAGAGTCGAAGCCAGGCTGGACAAACACGAAAAGATTCTATTCAGAGAAACATCTGAGGATGAGCCTCTATTTTGACCGACCGCGATCTGTTAGAGTTAATAGCGAGTCAGGTATCGAAGCATTTTAGAGACTACAGTTATTTCATCCTGAGCAGCTGTTCAACAATCAGAGCAGCCAGCTCCCCGATAAAATCAATGGACTCATCCAGACCCGGGGGGTTTTCCACAACGATGGTCAGGGCTAGAAGGGGCTTTCCGCCGGAGTAGATCAAGGCCATATCCCCTACAAGATCGCTGTCTGTGCCCACCTTGTTTGCCACATCAGTGTATTGCCCGATGTAGCGTCCGATGCGCTTGTCGCCGGTCTCACGCATCATCTCGATCCCTCTTTCACTCAGCTTAGCCCCGACAGCTTCTTTTTCTTCCAGGGCCACCAGAAGTCTGGTCAATTCGGAAGCTGTAGCCCTGTTCAGCGGCAGCGAGGACTGGTGATCATACATTTTGCGGGTAAAGGCAGTTTTAGTCAGGCCCAGCTTTTTGGCCAGAGCTTGCATGTGTTTGGGCCCAATCCGGTCAAAAAGGATGTTCGTGGCCACATTGTCGCTGATGCTGACCATCAGTGTCAGCAATTCATCCAGCGCGTAGACGCTGCCGGAAGCGGCGAACTGCAGCGTGCCTGTGCCGTCAACGCGGGTTTCCCCCACATACTTGTCGCTTTCGGAAAGCTCATGGGTATCATCTAAAGAGATCTTGCCCTGTTCGGCCTGCTCCAGGGCGGCGAGCAGGAGCAGGGTCTTGATGAGGCTGGCCGGGATGAAAGTCCTGTCGGCGTTTATCTTAATTTGCACACCGGTCTCAAAATCAAAAAGGCTCAGATTCACCTGCAGGGAGCGTTCCTGAATTTTCTGCTCTAGCTGCCTGTACAGATCCGTAAAAGCTTTGGGCGGCCCCCCGGCCCCGCCCGAAATCGCATTGTCGGGCGCAGAAGTGAACCTGCCGCCTTTACTTCTGTCCCTGTCCGGGAAGATGGGGCAATCAGCCACATTATCCGGGGCGGTGGGGCAATCTTCCGCAGCGGCAATTCCCGGCCCCTCCCCCATCTCATCACCCGGGGTTGGATGAAGCAGGCCTGGGGACACCGTACCGGCACCATATAAAATAAATGCCGCCCCGCCTAAAAGCAAAAGCAGCGCTAATACAAAACTCAGCCTCCTCATGAATTCGCCGGCCCCCTATTTAGATCCAGAGCTGAAATTCTTTTATGAGTATCTCCTAAGATAATCATAATATTTCAAGAAACATTTCCAACGCAATATTCGTTGCCCCTGCAGGAAATCATTAACTATTGGCGAACAGTAACAGGCAAACAGGTTTTGCGAAAACAGCAGCTTATAAATTGCCCATCCTAAAACAGAACAAGCTAAAAAGAGAATGATGATTGAATTTA
>CAZQVX010000196.1:0-3132 GCA_964596845.1 uncultured Syntrophomonadaceae bacterium
CCGGTATAATCCCCCGCCGATAGAAGCAGAACGGGTTCACTCTCTGCCGCCTTATCCTCCCGGATCTGCTGCACCGCCGTTGCCAGGCGGGCATATCCGCCGATGGTCGGGTTAGGCATTTCCCGGTGAAAATCGACCGCCGGAGAATGCGGGATCATGGCCGAATGCTCATCATTAGTGTGCAGGATCGTCAAAAAAAGTTCACCGGAAACGTTGCCTGCCGCCGAGGTAACAGTCACAGCAGCCTCACCGGGCAGAAAAACGCCCGGCCAGAGGAGGCAGAGCAGTATAAGTATCGCCGCCAGGGCAAACCTGAGCAGCCTTGCCGGAAAACCCGCCGCCTTGCTCATTTGAAACTTCCCCCTTTTGGAGATGTCACTTATGCTGATTTTATCACAGGGGGCTGATTTTTGAAAATAGTTCCTCTTTTGACTTCAGGTATATCCGGAAAGAACCAACGCATAATAAAAGAGGGGTTGGATTAATCAGGAGCAGAAGGGAAGTAAAACCATGCGCCGTTTATTCACCTACCCGCTCCGGCTGCTCAAAGGCTTTCTGGACCGGACTTTTGCCCTTACCGGCGCCGTGCTGCTGGCCCAGTTCCCCCAGTTCTACGCACAATACATACAGCGGCTGGCCGGGCACCTCGATGAAGCCCGGCGCACTGTAGCGCTCTATGAAAAAAGCGCCGCCGCACTGGGCCTTTCCCTGGAACAGTATATCGAGCGGCACCTCTCCTCTGATTCGGCAGTTTTCATCTCAACAGGCCAGGTGATCGCCGCTCTCCTGAAGCGGCTGCACACACTGGAGCGCTCTCTCAACGCTCTCATCGGGGCCGCGCCGCTGTCCCGGTGGTTGATCTTTCTGAAAGAAGCG
The DNA here is from genome assembly GCA_964596845.1 of uncultured Syntrophomonadaceae bacterium. GTDB lineage: Bacteria > Bacillota > Dethiobacteria > DTU022 > DTU022 > JAAZIN01. Next base: position 877 of record CAZQVX010000196.1, read on the forward strand.
GAATGGTCCATCGCGGTGCAAACCTGGCATGACTTTACCCCCGGTATCCCCACCACGTTGGAAGGGCTGCTTTACACCGCGGCCGGATTGCTCTTCGGCTGGGCTCTTTACAGCTCCGTCAAATTCCTCATCCAAAGGTTGATCCGGCTACGCGCAATTGTCGACTAATAAAGGTTTTTCCCGGCGATAAACCGAATTGATCGAAGAAAGCAGCAAAGGCTGCGCCCTCATGGACGCGGGAAGAAACGAGGCGGAATATAGTGGGGCTCACCTGGCAGCACCTGGGCGGCATGACCGCCGCGGCGCTATTCTTCGTGATTATCGCAATTATTTCAGGGCGCAAGGTTCGTTCCGCCGCAGATTTTTCCCTCACCGGGCGCCGGGCGGGGGCGACCCTGGTGGCCGGCACCATCATGGGCACCCTCGTGGGAGGCGCCTCCACCGTAGGCACAGTACAACTGGCCTATATGTGCGGACTGTCCGCCTGGTGGTTCACCCTGGGCGGGGGCCTCGCCTGCCTGCTCATCGCCCTCTGCCTGGCTAAGCCCATGCAGGAAACCCACTTTGAAACAGTGCCCCAATTTATAAGCTCCGGTTACGGTGCAACAGCGGGGGTTCTGGCAGCTGTCTTTGTCTCCCTGGGCATGTTTATCAACGTGGTGCCGCAGATATTCTCCGTCACCGCCCTGTTGCAGCCGCTGTTCCCCCTAGAGGCGAATAGGGCTGCCCTGATTGCTGTCGTAATGATGGTTGGCTATGTTATCTTCGGCGGGCTGTGGGGCACCGGGTTGATGGGTATGGGCAAGGTGATCCTGACCACGTTAAGCCTGTGCGGGGGCGGAGCACTGGCCCTGCACCTCCTCGGCGGACCGGCGGGGCCGGCAACCCATTTTGATCCGCACCCCTGGTTCAACCTCTTCGGACGCGGGGTCGGCACTGATCTGGCCGCTGCCTTCTCCCTGCTGGTGGGAGTGCTCTCCAGCCAGATCTATTTTCAGGCTATTCTCTCCGGCCGCAACCTGGCGGCTGCCAGGGGAGGCGCTCTGATCAGCGCCCTGCTCTGCCCCCTCATCGGCGCCGGGGGCATCCTCATCGGCCTCTATATGCGCGCTTATTATCCGGATATTCTACCGGCCCAGGCTCTGCCTCTCTTCATCATGGAACGCCTGCCTCCACCGGCAGCCGGTGTTATATTGGCCACGCTGATCCTGGTATCTGTGGGCACCGGAGCGGGTCTCACTCTGGGCATCAGCACCATGCTTAACCGTGATGTGTGCCGCTTCTTCCGGCCCGGGCTTACCGACAGGCAATCTCTGTCAATCTCTCGCCTGCTTATCGTGGCGGTAGCCGCTGCCGCTTACGGGGTAGCTTATTACAGCGGCGGCGATGCCGTTATCCTTCAGTGGAGTTACCTCTCCCTGGGGCTGCGCGGGGCAACGATCTGCTTTCCCCTGCTGGCAGTGATCTTCTTCAAAGAGAGGATCTCTCCCCGCGGCGGCGCCGCGGCGGTGCTGTTGGGCCCCTTAACCGTAATTGCGACCGGCCTTCTTCCACTAAAGCTCAACCCCCTCTACCCGGGGCTGACAGTGAGCTTCGCTGTCCTGGCTATAGATTACGCACGATCAAACCGGACAAACCTCGGGGAAGGTTCTTGCAGCTGATTTACAGACTTACAGCTTCTCGGGAGCCACCCTTTCCTTGAGGTGATTCATGCAGATCACTGCTGAAGGCATGAATAATCGCCTCGTCGTGCACCCACCATTCCTGGCGCCTGGTCAGCCGTGTGCCGGTATAAACGCGCTGGAAGGCGACCTTATAGCGCACGTGAGCCGGCAACAGGGTAGCAACTTCGCCGGATATGTCGATCAAGCAGTCGGAGGTATAAAACGGGTAGTAATCCCGCAGATTGATCTCTATCATTTGATTTTCCACCGTTCCAGTTTTGTTTTTACTGTATGCACATCAGAATGGGCGTGAACCGACCTGATAGCATACCGCCATAAACCCATACAATATCCGCTCCATTCAACGTGGCAGCACCCTGTACGTAAGCGGAAGGTGTTGTTTTGCCGAATTTCAGCAATTCCAACGATGCAAATACCCTCAAATTGATTTTATAAATATGAAATGAGGATTGTAAAATAAAATGTTAAATTGTGGTATGGCAGCGGAAAGCTATTCGGAGTTAATAGCTGCCGCCGCTTACAAACAGCGGCGGCAGCGTCACTATTATTTTGCAACGAGCGACTTAATTTT
>CAZQVX010000197.1:0-3075 GCA_964596845.1 uncultured Syntrophomonadaceae bacterium
GCCGTAGAAAAAGGGATTCGCGAAGCTATGGAGGAGGGGAGCCTCGCCGGCTACCCGGTAGTCGATGTTGGGGTGAAACTGGTGGACGGCTCTTACCACACGGTGGACTCTTCAGAGATGGCTTTCAAGATCGCTGCGGCGATGGCTTTTCGCAAAGGAATGGAGCAGGCTCAGCCGGTTCTGCTTGAACCGGTGATGGATGTAGAGATCATTGTGCCTGATACTTTTATGGGTGATATTATGGGCGATCTAAATGGTCGCAGGGGTCGGATCCAGGGCGTGGAGTCTGCCGGCGAAAAGCAGAAGGTTAAGGCCCAGGTCCCCATGGCCGAGATGTTCAGATATTCCATTGATCTTCGCTCTATGACCCAGGGGCGCGGCTTTTTCAAGATGGACTTTTCCCATTACGAGGAAGTGCCGCATCAGTTTACCGAGCAGGTGATCGCAGCGGCAAAGGCGGAGAAGGAGAAAGACTAAACAGCACAGCCCAGTTGTAATCACGAGCAGATCCTTTCGGTAACAGAAAGGATCTGCTCTGTTTTCGAATGCTTTTTACCTGATTGCTTCGTTGCATAAATAATGCCTTTATGTGTCAGGATGTTTTTAACGGGACATTGTTGATGTAATATTTGTTCCGGCAAACCCGGGGCTGTAGGGAGGGGGATCTAATGCAGTTCAGGCTTATCAAAGAAGCTGAAGCGGGGCTTTTTGATGACTTTGTGCGTTCCTCCGCTGAGGGCCATATCTTTCAATCCTATCTATGGGGAGAGGTTAAGAAGCCGGCCTGGCAACCCCTGCGGGCAGTGCTGGAAAAAGAAGGCCAAATCGTGGCTGCAGCTTCGATTTTGAAACGGAAACTCCCCCTGGGACAGCGGACAATTTTCTATCTGCCGCGCGGCCCTATCCTGGGGGACTGGGAAGATGCTGCAGTGCTGGAAGAGATGTTCGGCGGCATCAAAGATCTGGCTGCTGAGCACCGGGCCATTCTGATCAAGATTGACCCCTGCCTTAGCGATGAGCGGATGGGGCCCGTAGAGGCGCTGCGCCGGATTGGGTTTTGCCCTGCTCCTGAGAAGCATGATTTTGGCGGCTTGCAGCCGCGATACACTTATCGCCTCGATCTCGGGGGTGATCTCGAGCAGATCATGCGCCGCTTTCCCAAAAAAATACGGTACAAAATCAGGTACGGCTCCGCCAGGGGCTTGCAATTTTACTCTGCCGGTGAAGAGGGACTTCCCGAATTCATGTACCTGATGGAAGAGACAACCCGGCGGGGGGGCTTTGTCGGGCGAAAGCTGGATTACTATCAGAAGCTTTGCCAAATTTTAGGCCCTGAGGGAGCAATCAATCTGACGCTGGGCTCTTTTGAAGGTGAGGCGATCGTTGCCGGGCTGACTCTTGCTTTTGGCGACAAGGCCTGGGCGGTTTATGGAGCACAGGGCAACCGCTACCGCAACCTCTATGCTTACCATGCCCTGATCTGGGAGCGGATCAAGTGGGCTAAGTCCAAAGGCGCGCGCTGGTTTGATTTTTACGGTGTCCCGGGGGACATTGGCGAAAAACATCCGCTTTACGGGATTTACTATTTTAAAAAAAGTTTCGGCGGTGCTTTCTATGCCTTTGCCGGTGAACAGGATCTCATCCTTTCCCGGGGCTACTACCATCTCTGGCACCGGTTTTTTCCTCTTCTTTACGGTTCGGCGATGCGCATGATCAAGGCAGGGCGAAGGGCGGCCCTAAGCCTCTCTTTTTGATGGAGTGAGGCCTTCTTTTTTACCGAGGGCGACTTTGACAACAGCTGGAAGGCGCTGTAAGAACCCGGTTGCTTTGCGGAATAGTTTCATAAGAATAACTTTTCCGAAGGCGAACAGGGGCTTGAGATCGTCAGCGGCCCAGATGGCATGCGCCTTGCGGTGGCAAAGCCAGGGCTGGATGATCTCTTTCCAGCCGAGCTGCCGGGTTTTCAAATAGGCTCTTGTACTGATAAAATCCTCGTAAACGTGCCAGAAAGCCCAGGGTTTATCCTCCTGCAGATGGCAATCATCCAGGGGCTCCCCGATAAGATCGCGATAGTGGACATAGGCGAACTCGATACCGCATTTATCAAAGAGGACATTCAAACTGCTCAGGCGTGCATTGATCTCGATCATATAGAGCATCCCATTAACGGGGTGCCGCTTAAATTCGATTTCACCGTAGCCGCGGTAGCCGATCCTGCGCATATACTCCAGACCTAAAGCAGTAATCTCTGCATCATAACAGTGATGGGTTAAGGTGGATGAACCGAAGTTTATCGGGAACTGGCGCAGTTTCTGCGCTGTGAGAGTATGGGTGGCCCGGCCTTCGCCATTAATGTAAACATCAAAGACATACATGCAGTCGTCAAAACCGGGAATGATCTCCTGAACCATCACCTCAAGCTTCGCAGCCTTCGTCCGGGCCAGGGCGCTGCTCAAAGAGGCCTGATCATGGGCGATCAAACATTTATTCCGAAAGATACGCACAAACTCGTGAGACAGCGCCGGTTTGATCATGCAGGGAAAGCGCATCTGCGCTACTACTTGAGCCTGATCAGTCTCATTTTCCACAAAAAAGGTCAGCGGCATCTGCAGATCGTACTTTTTAGCGATACGGTAGAGTCCATTTTTATTGATGATCTCTTCGAGCAGCCCCGGGGGGTTTTGGGGGATTCGATAATACGCGGACAGCTCTTCTGCGTACCGCGAAATCAAAAGGGCGTAATTGTCATGGCCGGCCATGAGGACCGGACGCTCGGCAAAACCCTTCCCAAAATCAATTAAAAATTGTGCCAACCCTTCCTCATCTCTGTTCACATCAGGGCAGAGCACTCTTTTAAACACATATTTAGAGGAAAGAGCGTAGGCGGAGGGAAAATGATAATCCAGGGCATGGACTTCAACGCCGCGGCGTCCCAGCGTGCGAATGGCTCCCAGGGGAGTATAATAGTTGGCTCCGAGAATTACTGCTGCCGGTTTCACGGGATTCCTCCTCAAAATATATTCATTGCTGATTATAAACCTTCTTGATAGTTTAGACAAACTGCGGGGGGTGGGT
>CAZQVX010000198.1:0-3051 GCA_964596845.1 uncultured Syntrophomonadaceae bacterium
AGGGCGACGGGCTGAAAGCCCTTCGCGCCGCTCTTTGCGGGCCCCACCCGCAGCATGTAATCCTTTACGGTCCCCCGGGGATCGGAAAAACTGCCGCCGCACGGCTGGTTCTGGATGAAGCGAAAAAGAACGCCCTCAGCCCCTTCGGGGCGGAAGCTCGCTTTACCGAACTCGACGCTACTACCGCCCGTTTTGACGAGCGCGGCATTGCCGATCCTCTCATCGGCACGGTCCATGATCCCATCTACCAGGGCGCCGGGCCGCTGGGGATGGCCGGCATCCCCCAGCCGAAGCCGGGCGCGGTGACCAAGGCGCACGGCGGGGTTCTCTTTATCGACGAAATCGGCGAGCTGCACCCCATCCAAATAAATAAACTGCTCAAAGTCTTAGAAGATCGCAAAGTCTTTCTGGAAAGCGCTTACTATAACAGCGAAGACGGCGGTATCCCCCGCCATATTCACGAGATCTTTCAGCATGGGCTGCCGGCGGATTTTCGCCTCATCGGGGCTACGACCCGGATGCCCCATGAACTGCCCCCGGCCATCCGCTCCCGCTGCCTGGAGATATTTTTCCGCGGCCTGACCCCGCAGGAGATCCGCATTATTGCCGAGAATGCCGCCCGGCGGATCAATTTTACCGCCACCCGGGGGGCTCTGGATGTGATCACCCGTTTTGCCACCAACGGCCGCGAGGCGGTCAATATCATCCAGATGGCTGCCGGCATTGCCACCAGTGACAGGCGCACCGCCCTGGAGGCGGAAGATATTGAGTGGGTGGTAAACAGCACTCAGCTGCCCCCGCGCCCGGAGAGGAAACCGCCGCCGGAGCCGCAGGTAGGCTACGCCAACGGCCTGGCTATCTACGGGCCCAATATGGGGACGCTTATCGAGGTGGAGGCGACAGCACTGCCGGTAAAGCAGGGCCAGGGGAAGGTCACCATCACCGGCATCGTGGAGGAAGAGGAGATGGGCGGGCTCGGCCATACTGTCCGGCGCAAGGGCACCGCCAAGGGAGCGGCCGAGATCGTCATCACGGTGCTGAGCCGTTACACGGGGCTGAATCTGCGCGATTACGATATCCACCTGAATTTCCCCGGCGGGACGCCGGTAGACGGGCCCTCGGCCGGGGTGAGCATGGCCACGGCGATCTACTCTTCTGTAACGGGGCAGCATGTAGATCCGCTGACGGCGATGACGGGTGAGATTTCGGTCCGCGGCCTGGTCCGCCCCGTAGGCGGTATTCCGGCCAAGATCGAGGCGGCGGTCGATGCGGGGATCAGAAAAATATTGATTCCGCAGTTTAACTGGCAGGAGAGCTTCCGGCGCCATATCCCGGTAAAAATCATCCCGGTAAGCACCATTGATGAAATTTTTCATGAAGCCCTGCTGAAAAATGAGCCGGTGGCTGCGCTCCCTTCCCGTTAACCCCTTAGGCGTCGGATGTCACAAAAAGGGGATAATGGAAGGCCGGCCCCAAAAAAGGGAAAGCAGAAGCGGGAAGCGAATAGGATCTTAAAAGAAGCTTCTCGTTTTTTCTTTGATCTCGCAGGAGGTGACAGAGCGATGCGTAAAGCAAAAGAACATTTGCCGCTGCTGCCTTTACGGGGAGTCCTGGTTTTTCCCAACATGGTCCTGCACCTCGATGTTGGACGGGAGCGATCAGTTAAAGCGCTGGAAGAAGCCATGGTGGGCGATAATCGGATTTTGCTGCTGGCCCAGAGAGACGCCCGGGTGGATGAACCGGCGGAGGCGGACCTTTTTGACGTGGGCACGGTAGCCCTGATCAAACAGATGATCAAACTGCCCGGCGGGATGATCCGCGTGCTGGTGGAAGGGGTAGCCCGGGCTACTATCATCAGCTATCTGCAGACGGAGCCTTTTTTTAAGGTTGAGGCGGAGCTGATTCCCGAAGAGGCGGGTAAAACCCCCGAAATTGAAGCGCTCCGGCGGAGCCTGCTCTATCAGTTTGAGCACTACCTTAAAGCCGGCCGAAAAGTCCCCCCGGAGACGCTCACCACGGTTTCCGGTATTGAGGAGCCGGGGCGCCTGGCCGATGTGATTACTTCGCATCTCAGCTTGAAAATCGACCAGAAGCAGGAACTTCTCGAGGCGATCCCGGCCAGGGAAAGGCTGGAGAAACTCGGTGAAATTCTCAGCAGGGAGATGGAGATTGCAGAGATTGAGCGCCGCATAAATTTGCGGGTACGCAAGCAGATGGAGAAAACCCAGAAAGAATATTACCTGCGCGAGCAGATGAAAGCTATTCAGAAAGAGCTTGGCGAGAAAGACGAGCGCACCGCCGAGGCGGATGAGTACCGGGAAAAAATCGAGAAAGCAGAGCTGCCGCCCGAGGTAGAAGAGAAGGCGCTGGAAGAAGCCGATCGCCTGGAGAAGATGCCCCCGGCCGCCGCCGAAGGGATCGTCATCCGCACTTATCTGGACTGGCTGTTGGGCCTGCCCTGGTCGGCGGTGACCGAGGATCGCCTGGATCTGGACCGCGCCGCCGAGATATTAGACGAAGATCATTACGGCCTGCGCAAGGTAAAAGAGCGGATCGTGGAGTATCTGGCGGTGCGTCAGCTGGCCGAAAAACTGAAAGGTCCTATCCTCTGCCTTATCGGCCCGCCGGGGGTGGGCAAGACATCGCTGGCCAAATCTATTGCCCGGGCCCTGGAGCGCAATTTCGTGCGCATTTCGCTGGGCGGGGTGCGCGATGAAGCCGAGATCCGCGGCCACCGCCGCACTTACGTGGGGGCGCTGCCGGGCCGGATTATTCAGGGCATGCGCCAGGCTAAATCAAAAAACCCCGTCTTCCTCATGGACGAGATCGACAAGATGTCCACGGACTTCAGGGGCGACCCCTCCTCGGCGCTGCTCGAGGTGCTCGACCCAGAGCAGAATCACGCTTTCAGCGACCATTATATCGAGCTGCCTTTCGATCTTTCGCAAGTTATGTTTATTACCACGGCCAATGCGCCCTACAATATTCCCCAGCCGCTTCTCGACCGGATGGAGACCATTCACCTGCCCGGCTATACCGAAGAGGACAAGG
>CAZQVX010000199.1:0-3046 GCA_964596845.1 uncultured Syntrophomonadaceae bacterium
ACTTTTTTCTCGGCATATTGGAGGATAGCCTCCATCGCCTTGAAAGAGGAAGTCTGGTCACCCTGCTTAAGCGCTTCCAAAAGCCGCAGGTTCAAATCCAGCGATGCCTGCGGCGCCCCGGGCAGCGAATAGTAAAACTCAGTGAAAAACGAATAGATCGGTTTAAAAGATTTAAAAACAAGCCTGCTCACTATATTGCCCGAGACAAAGATGATCTTATAATGAAAATCATAGTCGCATTCCGTCAACAGGCCAATATCGCTTAAGCCGTCTCCTTTCCTTTCCAGGTTGGCGGCCAGATAAGCAATATCCTCTGCGGTTGCCCGGAGCGCCGCCTCGGCGGCGGCGGTGGTTTCAACGGTAACCCTGAACCGCAGCAGGGACTCCAGGGTTTGCCTGTCGATAACCCGGCGAATATGCAGCGTCTGCACCAGGGTATCGAGCGTACCGTCACTGTAAAAATCCTTCACATAGGTGCCGCTCTGGGGAAAGGTCTCCACAAATCCATCCTGGGAGAGCATGGCGATGGCTTCACGCACGGCAAAGCGGCCGGCCCTATACTGTTCAGCCAGTTCGCGCTCTGTGGGCAGTTTGCCGCCGATGGGGTATACCTCGTTGATAATGGCCGTTCTGATATCCTCGAATATCCTGGTTGAAAGCCCGCTGCTCATGTTACTGCCCTCTTTCTTTGTCTTATTCTATTTTTACATATCATAACCTTTCACCGGCGCCGGGACAAGAAAAGGCTTGACAATTGGTTATACCAATATTATAGTTTTGGTATAACCAATTGTCAATTTTGTTTAACTTAAGAATTATGGAAAGGATCGGTGATGATGAAGAATAAGTGTCTCGATCTGTTCCGGGCCTCCTGGAGGCGCCTTTTTACCGCTGCCGGCGTTATCGTTTTACTGTTTCTAGCGGGAACCGCCACCGCTCATGCCAGTGAAGAGCTATACCAAAATCTTTCCCGGGCGGCCAGGGGAGGAGAAACCGCTTTTTTTGAGCTCTTGTCGGAGCAGGGAGATAATATTGACTGGGAAAAGGCAACTCCCGCTGAGTTTGAGGGCAACCTCCGTTTTCTGCGGGTGGAAAGAGAATCAGCCGGAGAAGACCCGGGAGAGCTTTTCCTGGTGCGCCGCCTGGACGGAGAACTCTACATCCTTTCCCGCCCTGCGGCGGAACCGGGCCAAACAGATACAGAGGCCGCTTACTTAGGGTTGGATAAAATGCTGGGAGACAAACTTGTGATTAAGGCTATGCTGGCAGATGCCGCCCTTGACGGAAAGGACTACACTTTCATCCGTCTTGTGGAAAAACCTCAGCAGCTGCTGCTCGATCGCATCTTTAAAACTTCAATCATGTTTATGTTTTTCTTCGTTATGCTCGGCATGGGCCTCAGCCTGACCCTGGAGGATTTCATCCTGGTATTTAAAAAACCGAAGGGCATCGCTGCAGGCATCTTCATGCAATGGATCCTCATGCCTCTGCTGGCCCTGGGTATGGCCTACGCCCTGGGCTTTTATCACAGCTTTCCCTTTATCTATGCCGGGATGGTCCTGATCTGCGCCTGCCCCGGAGGGGTCACCTCAAACCTGATGACCTACTACGCCAAAGGCGATCTGGCTCTCTCAGTTTCGCTGACATCAATTTCAACAGTCCTGGCGCTCTTCATAACCCCCCTCATCTTGACTCTGTTGTGCAAGAACATACCCGATATCAACGTGCCGGCGGGATTGATCGTGCAAACTATTATCGGCCTGGTCCTGATCCCGCTAACCCTGGGCATGCTCATCCGCAAAAAATGGCAGGTTTTCGCTCAAAAGGCGATGCCCTTTTTCTCTGCGCTGGGGGTATTGGCCCTGCTCATGGTTATCGGCGTGGGCATTATCACCAATGCAGAGAAATTTGCCGACACCACACGCTACAGCTTTCTGTTTTACATCATGGTGGTCTTTCTCTCAATCCTGGGCATGCTCGTCGCCCTGGGGGCCTCCAGGCTGCTTGGAATTGAAAATGTCCAAACCAGGGCCATTTCCGTCGAAGTAGGACTGCGCAACTCCACCCTGGCGGTAACCATCGCCCTGTTGATTCAGGATCTAATGGGCGATTTCTACAGTTCCATGTTTGTAACCACGGCCATTTACGGCATTACCATGTATCTCACCGGTTTTCTGATGATCCTTTTGTTCAAATACCTGCTTCCCCTCGATAGAAGCAGCAAACCGGAGTCCGCGGCCCCATCGAGCTAACCCTGGCCGAAAACCGGGGTGGCCCAATAAATACGGCCGATAAGTAGAGAACCGTTTTTCTAAAAAGAAAGGAGAGTATAAGATGAAGGTAGAAAAAATCGAGCTTTACCACATTTCCATTCCCCTGCCTAAGGATTTTTACCCTTCATGGATTCCCGGCTACCCGCAAAAATTTAACCGCAGCACTCTCATCAAAATTACCACAGACGAGGGGCTGGCAGGCTACAGCGCCGGCATGGCCATGGAAGAAGAGCGCGAAGGCCTGGGGACCCTTCTGGGCCAGTACCTCATCGGGCAGGATGTAGAGAAGATGGACGAAGTGAGACATCTGCTTCGCGAAGCCTCTTACCTGGGCTGGCGAAACAACTGGATTGAAGCAGCTTTCTGGGATCTGCTGGGCAAAAAAGAAGGCAAACCGGTCTACGAACTGCTTGGGGGCAAATGCGGGCGCCTTCAGGCATACTGCTCCACAGGCGAGGTGCATGAGCCCACCGTCAGGGCTGAAGAAGCGCTGGCCATGCGAGAGCTGGGTTTCAAGGTGATCAAACTGCGCATTCACGATCACGATATCAAAAAGGATATCGAGCAGATCAAGGCTGTGCGCAAAGCGGTGGGCGACAGTATGGAGATCGGGGTGGACGCCAACCAGGGGTGGCCGGTAACGATCATTGAAAAGCCCCCCATCTGGGATCTGGAGCGGGCGGTAGAGTATGCCCGGGCCTGCGAAGAATACAATATCGCCTGGCTGGAAGAGCCGCTGGATATGTACGCCTTTGATGAAATGGCCGAGCTGC
>CAZQVX010000200.1:0-3042 GCA_964596845.1 uncultured Syntrophomonadaceae bacterium
GGTGGTGCCTTTTACCGTCGGAGATGCTTTGCAGCTGGAGGTCCTGCAATCCTGCAAGGCGCTGACAGGTTCCTCCGGGCTAAAAAACGAAGTCCGCTGGGTAAACATTATTGAAATTTTAGATGATCTGCGACATATTGAGGCCGGAGAATTTTTAATTACCACAGCCTATGATTTAAATATGGAGAATGAAGCCCGCCAAAGGGAGCTTATAGACTACTTTACTAAAAAAGGGCTGGCAGCGCTGGCCATTCAAACAGGATATTATATTGAGGAAATACCGCCCTTTTTTATTCGGCTGGCTGCGGAACACGGCATCCCGGTCATCGAGATACCCTTTGAGATCAGCTTTAATAAATTGACGCGGAGCCTGCTGGGTGAACTGATGCGCCGCAATGCTTTTTGGGAGAACGGCGCCTCTGATGAGGAGAGCAGCCGCCTGAAAAGGGCTATCCGCCTGGCCCGCGAGCAGCTGCATCGCCTGTTGAAGGGGGAAAACCCCGAGAATTTCAAGGATGACCTGGCCAGGATGCACATCTCACCCGATGCCGCTTTCTATCTATTGGCCGTCAAGGCGCTTCCGCCGGACCCTGTAGAGGGCGCCGGTGTTGAACCGGAAGAGCCCCTGCTGCTGGAACCAGCCCTGATCCACCTGTTGCTCCAGCATAAACTACCTTTTCTGGCCGGGCCTTTTGACGGCAGCCATGCCCTGCTGCTTCAAGCAGTCAAGCAAACTCCGGAACAGCTTCTGGGTATGGCCCGCCGGGTGGTGAACGAACTGAGGCTCCTTTTCCCCCAGTTTAAATTTGCTTCCGGAGCCAGCAGCAAGCATGAACACCTGTCTACTACAGGCTGCGCCATGCGTGAAGCACACAAAGCAATGCATATTGCCGAGCTCGGGCTTATCGAGGATGACGAACTGCTGACCTACGATGACCTGGGCATATTTAAAATTTTACCCGAGGTTCAGAGCAGTGAACCGCTGAAGTCAATTTACCAGGAGACTATTGCCCCGCTTCTGGCTTACGACCGGCGAACCGGAGGGGCGCTGGTGCAAACACTGCGGGCCTATCTAAACTATCTCAATATCAGTCAGGCTTCGCGTAAACTTTTTATTCACCGCCACACCATGAAATATCGCCTGAACCAGATCGAGGAGCTTACAAAAATGCCGCTGGATGCGCCGGGCAATGTGTTTAAGCTTCACCTGGGCCTTTTCATCTACGACTACCTGCATGCGCGGGGAACCCTTTAGGTTTGCTGAGGTTTGCGCTGCAGGAGCCGCAGGCTGCGAAATAATTACTGCTCTAGAGGCCTGTACCGCCGGGGCCGCCGGTAAAAATCCGGCGCCCCGATGGCAAGCGCCGGCTGTTAATCTTCAAATGAAAACCGGTAGCTGTAGAGGCCAAGTTCGTCCCGCATCGCCACCATCTCTTCCTGCAGTCTCCTGCCTACTGGAACTCCTTTTTCTTTTCGCTCCAGCCAGGCCAGATGCTCTTTTTCACCGGCGGTGTAGATCCTATCCTGCCCGGGTGCTTTCTTCGAGGCGCGCAGATCGCGCAAGATCTCACCGGTTGTCTGTTTAAAAGCGGCAAGTTCTGTAAAGGCCTCTATGTCCACAGCGATGAAAAAATGTCCAAGGCGGTAGGGAACCTTTTGCCCTTCCTGATCATACCCGGACAGCCCCTTGAGAAAAGCCCCCCCCTGCAAGGCCGCTGAGAGTATTTCCACCACCGTCGCATAGCCGTAGCCCTTGTAGCCGGCGTTCTCTTCGCCGATACCGCCCAGTGGGGCCAGCGCCGCACTACCCTTGACCAGGTCGATGAGGATCTGCTGGGAGTCAGACATGCTGCCGCCCATTTCATCGATGACCCAACCCTGGGGGACATCTTTGCCGGCCCGGGCGTAAACTTCTATCTTGCCGCGCTGGGTTACCGAAGTGGCACAGTCTAAAAGGAAGGGAAAAGCTTCATCGGTGGGAAAGCCGAAGGTCAGCGGGTTTGTGCCGAGCATGTTCTCGACCCCGAAGGTAGGGGCAATAGAAGGCCGGGCGTTGGTTCCGACCATGGACATCATCCCCCTGTCGGCGGCCATCTTCAGGTAGTAGCCACAGATGCCGAAGTGGGTCGAATTGCGCACCACCACCATTCCCATCCCACAGCGGCGGGCTTTAACCATAGCCAGATCCATCGCCTTTTTGGCGATCACCTGCCCCATTCCATGATGGCCGTCAATAACTGCGGTGGCCGGACCTTCCCGAACCACCTCAAAATTGGTCACCGGAAACTGGATTCCATCTTTGATCCGGTCGTAATAGATCGTCTTCAACCTGCCGATACCGTGCGAATCAATGCCCCATTTATCGGCAGTAATGAGCACATCTGCGCAGATGCGGGCCTCGTCCCCGGGAACGCCGGACCCCTCAAAGACATCGGCCATGAAATTTTCCATCGTTTCGAAAGCAATCCAAAAATTTTGTTCGCTCACAGCAGTATCTCCTTTCGGAAGCAGACATTTGAGATTCTCCAGGATGATCATTTTTTCGGCATGTTGATGGTGAAACCCTTTCATACCCGGAGGAAATATATCAGCCCGCTAATACCTCAGAAGAAGCATTTCTCCATCATAAATCCTTGTAAAGCAACACTATTCTGTTTGTGTTGGTTCCATAGTTATTGTTCTTAACTCCCCATATGTTTGATGTTTTTGTAAACTTCTGTTGATTTATGATCACGCCCAGGCACTTAAAACCTGCCATCAGCCCCAAGGGCACTACATATTCCTCCAGTTTTATCTTGCCGTTTCTGACCTCGCCGACCTCAAAGGCGACCCATCCGCCAGGTTCTGTCACCCGATACAGCTCTTTAAGCACCTGTTCCATTACCGCAGCCCATTCTCCTACAGTTTTAGACATGGTAATTTTATTCTCAATCTCGGCAGTGTCTATGGCATTAAACCAACACCTGAGCCAATTGTCACCTGAATACTGGACTACATCCAAAAAGGGAGGCGAGGTCACAGTCAAATTAACGGAGTCGCTCT